>JBMOLJ010000100.1:0-4157 GCA_049324235.1 Bacillota bacterium | reverse complement strand
CACCCCGACGTGTTCATCCCGCCGCCGGGTACTGCGCGGACCAGCCATTCGGCCAGGGTCCTGCCTCCGTTTTCGCAGCCGTAGAGCCTTTGCATCTGGTGCATCTGCTCGAGCCTGTGCGGGTTTTCAAAAAGCGTGTGCAATACGTCGTCAAGCGGCAGGTATCCGTCGGCCGCCAGCGCCATCGCGTTGTTGAGCAAAAACTGCATATTGCGTTCTTCCACGCCCGGGATGGGCGTGGTAAGTATCATGGGAAGGCCCTTGGCGATACACTCCGAAACCGTAAGCCCGCCGGGCTTCGTGAACACGCAGTCCGCCGCGTCCATGAACACCTCGACATTATCGACGTACCCGAAAATATGCGTATTGGGCGCTTTATCCTTTTCCAGCCGTTTCTTCAGCGCCTTGTTCGAGCCGCACACCACCAGCACCTGATAATCCCCCGGTAAAGCCGCAAGCTGCTTAAGCCCATCTTCCAGCCGCCCAAACCCCATCGAGCCGCCGATCATGAGCAGCGTCCGCTTGTTTTCCACGCCCAGAAGCGCGCGCGCCTTTGCTTTATCCAGCTTTTCGCAGAACCGCTTGTGCACCGGAATGCCCATGGGCAGCAGGAACCGGGCGTCAAACCCGCGCTTTTGCGCCTGACGGATCATCTGGCTGCTCGCAAGCACCAGATAGTCGGGGCTCGAGTCCTCCCAATATGGATGAATCGCAAAATCCGTATTTATTCCTATGATGGGGATACGCCGGATGTTCCCCTTTTCCCGCGCATGATGCATGATCCCCGCCGCGAAAATGTGCGTGCATACAACCACGTCAGGATCGTATTTGAGCAGGTATTTCTCCAGTTTCTTATACAGCAGCGGCGCATACAGGTCGGTTGAAGGCGTCCTGTTCTTGCGTGTCAGGTTCTTCTCGGCGGAATTGTAGAGCACTGCGTTCATTTTAGGGGATATCTTGCCGATATACAGGTACCCCTTGTCAAGGGAAGTACCCACGACCGGACTGATATACTTGAGCGTATTGAGCATGGTACATTCGACGCCCAGTTCCTCAAGATAGCTCATCAGCCCCTGCCCGGTCGCGTTATGCCCCTGCCCGGCAGTGACTGATAAAACCAGTACCTTCATTTTGCATTCCGCCTCCCGTATTTTTTCAGGGCGTAAACATGATGACACCTTATTTTGTAACATATCCGTTCTGCATTTGCAACCTGGCACCCAACGGCCTGTGACCGATTCACACGTTCAGGCATAGGATAAACAGCGCCCCGATTGAATTCTTTATCCAAGCCTAAACTTGTGTTAAGATGGTTACGTTATAAACATGAGGCAGGTGTGATGCATTTGAAAAAACGAATCATACTCACCGGGGGCGGCACGGCCGGACATGTCATGCCCAACATCGCTTTGATCCCACGCTTGAAGGAACTGGAGTATGAAATCCATTACATAGGCAGCGGCGCCATTGAAAAAGAACTGTTACAGAAAATACCCGATGTAACGTTCCATCAGATCAGTTCAGGCAAGCTCAGGCGGTATTTCAGCATTAAGAATTTTACCGATCCGTTCCGCATCCTGCGGGGAATCTGCCAGTCCGTCCGCATCATTTCCAGACTCAAGCCGAATATCGCGTTTTCAAAAGGCGGTTTCGTGGGCGTGCCGGTGGTAATCGGAGCGCGACTGAAGCGCGTCCCCATCATACTGCACGAATCGGACCTTACCGTGGGCCTCGCGAACCGCATCAGCATGCCCTTTTCCGATGTGGTCTGCACCAGCTTTGAGGCCACCGTATCCTCCATCAAAAAAAATAAAGGCGTGTATACCGGAACGCCCATACGTGAAGAACTTCAAACGGGCAGCGCCGGGAACGCAAAAAAATTGTTCGCCTTCGAGCATCCCGAAAAACCGGTGCTCCTGTGCATGGGCGGCAGCATGGGCGCCGTTGCCGTGAATACAGTGCTGCGTGAAGCCCTGCCCCTGTTGACGCCGGTTTTCAACGTGGTGCACCTTTGCGGCAAAGGGAATCTTGAGCCTTCCCTGAACGGCCATGCGGGATACCGCCAGCTTGAATTCGCGGACGCGGAATTGCCTGATATTTTTGCGCTCTGCGACGTGGCCGTCTCCCGCGCGGGCGCGAACGCGGTCTTTGAACTGCTGTGTCTCGCCCTTCCGGCCCTGCTCGTTCCCCTGCCCTCATCCGCCAGCCGCGGGGACCAGCTGCAAAACGCACATTATTATGAAAAACGCGGGTGCTTTGAAGTGGTACAGCAGGAGGATCTGACGCCCGAAGTCCTCCATGCCAGAATCGCAACGCTGTATGAAAACCGCAGCAGCTACACCGAACGCATGCGGGCGCAGGGAATCGCCGACAGCCTGCCAAAGATCATCGCCCTTATAGAGCAGCATGCGCGATAGCGGATGCTGCTCTATTCATGCAACGGCGTCACGTTATACACCGCGCTGCAGGCCTGGCGGTACATGCGCCGCGTGAACACCGGAGGAAGCATGGGCAGCACGGACTGTTCGGGAGGCAGCGTACGCAGGCGCTCCAGCGCCCGCCCCAGTATCAGCGCGTGGTCGCAGGCCAGCTCGCCTCCGTCCACGATGCGCATGCGCTGTCCTACGTTCCGCCCTCTGAACTCCAACTGCGTCCGTAGCAGCGCGCGGAGGGAAAGGCTCCCGTCTTTCAGGTGGAGCATTGTCCTGCGCACACCTCTTTTCTGTTCGACCAACGTTTCAACGGCAAACAGCCGGGCGTCCGCCGCGTCGTCTCCCGCTTTGGGCAACAGCGTTCCCATAGGCGCCATAGCAAAATACGCGAACGTGATCACGCGCGTGCGCGGGTCCCTGTCCGGCGCGCCGAACGCGCCGAGTTCATAGAGCATGACGTCCTTTACGCCCGTTTCCTCCAAAAGCTCGCGGTACGCCGACTCTGACAGGTCTTCGTCCATATTGATAAAGCCCCCGGGCAAAGCCCACCTGTTGATAAACGGATGGTCGCCCCGCTTGATGAGGAGTACCGCCAGCCTCAGAGGGTCGCCCGGCAGCAGCGTGAACGCTGCCATATCCACTGTAACGGACGGGCGCTCGTACTGTCCGGGGTCATACGCCGTCAAAAACTCCTCGAGCGTCTGCCCCCTGGCATTTTTCTCGCTGTTCATAAAAACTTGTCCTTTCCGTCAATAGATGTACATCCCGTTCACAAACCCCCACATCAAATATAGCTGCATCACGGCGAGCGACGCGGTCATAATGATGTCCGCCCAGCGCTTCTTCGTGATGGATGCAAGCATGAAGTACAGAGGCGCCATCGCCATGATGTAACGCGGCGCGCTCAGCAGCCAAGTCGGCGCAATGGCGACCAGGAAATACGCGAGCGCAAAAAAAACATAGGATATGCGCTGCGATTTGCATGTTCGGAGCATCAGCACAAGGGTCAGAACGATGCACACGAGCTGCGGTATCCATAAGAACGCGTTCATCTCGAAGTCCCTGATGGGAATCTGGTCAAAAATCGTCCCCACGTTCAGGAAGAAGAGCCCGAACTGCTGGGACCAGTGCTCGCGCTGGTACACCATGAACGTAAGCCAGTCGCCGGTGATTGCCTTGTTTATCAGAAGATAGGCAAACGTCCCCACAGGCACGACCAGGATCCATGCGGCTTTTGGCCATAAAGCGCGTAAAGCTATCCGCCATCCTTTTTCCCGGCAGATCTCGTAAGCGCGGCTTTTTTCGAATATCTCCAGCAGTATGGGTATGGCCACAAGTACGCCGAGCAGGCGCGTAAAGGCCGCCGCGGCCCCGAAGAATACGGCTACCCCAAAACTGTCCGAACGCGCATAGTACAGTGCGGCGGCTACCAGAAAGATGAACACGCTCTCCGAAAATCCCGCGCCCAGAAAGAACGCGGCCGGAAACAAAAGCAGATATTTCACCGTGCGCCATGCGCCCCTGTGGTCCGTATCCAGCAAAGCCAGCCTGTACATATAATAGCACGCGCCGGCCAGCGCCAGGTTCGAAACGGCCAGAGAGGACACGAACGTGTTGCCTATCAGCACATTAGCCACGCGCACGAGCATCGGGTAAAACGGCAGAAAAACGATGTGGAACCTCGGGTCTCCCACCGTCCTGTATCCGTAATCGGCAATCCCCAGA
>JBMOLJ010000099.1:0-35265 GCA_049324235.1 Bacillota bacterium | reverse complement strand
GTGCGAAATTGGATACCGGGCGCATATAGGCGCGGGCGCGGTCATCGGCCAGGGCGTCCGCGTGGGAGATGACGCCGTCGTATGCCCGGGGTCCGTAGTCGAAAAGGATGTGGAAGCCGGTATGATCGTGGCGGGAGCGCCCGCCCGCGTTACCGGAAACGCCGTATTCGATATCAGCTGACGTTAACAGCAACGGAGGCAAACGGGAACAGATACATGAAGAAAAAGGGCAAAAAAGTAAAACCGGGGGGCGCTGAAATCCCCCTGTATGAAGGGGCCGGCGCCGTGAAAACGGCGCCGGTTTTGTGTAACCATCATCCCCACGCGGGCGGGCTGGGCTGCGGGACGAAACTGCTCATATCCATAGCGAACCGGAAGTGCCCGCTGATTCCCGGCCAACTCAGCGCGTCCTCTTCCCGTACGGGCTGTCCCGCATTGTGGATGATATAGGGCACGCCGCCGCTGTTTCTTTTGTCCGATACAACAGCGATATGATTCGTTCCGAAGGTAACGATGTCGCCGGGCTGCCATTGGCCGATATCGTGTATGTCCAGCGTCAATGAAGTACAGTTACGCTCGAAGAATATCTTCAGGTTTGCGACGCGCCTGAAATCGATATTGGGATCCGGCTTTCCCTCTACCCGCGGATAAGCCGCGATATGCTTTGCGATATCCTCATCCACCAGGACCTTAAGATTATACACCGCATTGGCCAGAGCACGCCACACCAGATCCGTGCATACGCCTTCCATATTCGGGAGATATCCGCCCGCATAATACGCGCTCTTGTATACCGGCATAACCTCTGCGTCTTTTCTGGTCTCGAGCAAAATATCGGTGTAATCGTCAATGCCGTCATGGTCAAAATCCGTATCGCTTTTGACTGTTTGAATGCCGAAATCCTCTGCCGTATAGCTCTTTTGAGGAATCAGGTTCAATGCAGAGCCAGATAGATTCCAATGCCGATCAAAACGATCAGCAGCAGGCGTCCATATGTCCGCTTTTTCATGCTGCGTCGTTTAACCACCAGTTTCCCCGTACCCTTTTTTCGCTCCCATACCCGTCAGATCACTGCCCTCGAACGCGGCGGCAGGCCCACCGTGCTTCCGAACTCGATCACGCCCGCTATATGTTTATTAAAGCACCCGTCCGATAATCCTTCATTGAAGGTGATATGCCTGTCCTTATCTTCCTTATCTAGGGAAAGGCACAGCACGATCCGCCTGTTCTCCCCGAATACGTACTGTCCTTCCGGCATGGCAAGGTATTTGTTCTCGACCGCCTCATCCGTTATGATCATGTTGTATTCCTGCATCTTATACTTAAAGAGGCCGCGCGCCCTTTTCTTCAGCTTGTTGAACTCCTCCCCCTCATACTTTACCGATATCACCAGCCACTCCACCTCTATGAGCCGCAGGGAGTCCATCAAAGCGCCGCTTTCGGTGACGGGTACGATATCGTTTTTCCCATATTCCGAATCGTAACCGTTCACCCACAGGTCCGGCTCACCCGTTTCATCCAGAAAATCTTCCATGAAATCCGTATTGAAAGCACCTGCAAGCTCCCACTTCGGAACATACAGATAGTTTTCGACCTGGTGGCCCTCCCCTTTATATTCGCCTATCTCCATGCTTACCACGTCCAGCAGGCTGGGCAGAGTCGGAATACATATTGTACACCCGCAATCCCTCTCCCGCAGGCATTCGTCCTTCAACGACAGGGATTCGTCGACCTTGGTGCTCACGGGCCTGATCCAGTTCTTATACTCCAGGTCTTTCCCTGCAAAGCACTTGCCGTATGTTTTCCTCGAGTTCGCAAAACACACGATGTCTCTTTTCATGTTCACCGACCCCGTTCCGTGCATACTCATATTCAACGATGCTTTATTTATGGGAATTAGCTCAAACACTTCTGCCATTTGATTTTATCTATTTAACCGGGCAAAATCAATCATAATTAGCCCAGTCCCTGCAAGGAGCCCGCGGGCGTTGTGGCCGCAGGGGTAATTGGATTTTTTATGGCCGTATCCTCCATCGTGCATGCGCTGGTAAAAAGCATTGCCAGCAACAAAACAGCTAAGCATTTTCGTTTCCCGATGGGCACCATACCGTCCACCCCCGTCCGCCTGCAATAATATCAGGCCGAGACCCACGTGATGATGTATTCACAGTTTTCGGGGGGCTCAAGGGCGGCAGACTCAAGTGTCTGCCAGCTTCCCGCCAGTCCGGCTTCCCTCGCGCTGGACTCGAAATGGAACATGGCAATTCCCATGTCAACCTTTTGTATATCGACCCCGAACAGATTGCTGTACGGTTTGAAATGCTGCAGATAAAAATGGTAATTCCCGTTTTCCAGCACGACCCTCCAGGGCTGTTTGTTGGAGGCCGAAGGCGCGATGCGCACCATCTCGAGCGGCAGGGCATACGCGCCTGCTTCCTGCTCTTTAAGCGCCTGTTTGAACGCGCCGTTAAAGAACAGGTCTCCCCAGCTCTTGCGCACACGTTTTTTGCCGGACGGATTTATCGCAAAGTCCACGAGCGTCCTTGAACCCGCCCCATAGCCTATTGCTGCAACGGCAGGCATCAGCTCGTTTCCCTTTAAATCCATCGCTTTTTTGAACGCGCCCCTGTTAAAAGAGCCTCCGAGCCAGCAGGTTCCCAGCCCGAGGGAAGTGATGAAGCAGATAAGCTTTTCGAAGACGTACCCGAGCTGCTCCATGGCGCGCTCCCCGTCTTCCACCGCTGCCGCTGCAAAGAGGGGCGCGCCTTTGATGAATCCGTAGGTACCCAGCCTGATATTCTCTTTTGCCTTCAGCTCGGTTTTGTCCAGCAGCCCAAAGCGCGTGCGGGGGGCAAAAGGTCCGTCAGGCGCATCAAAAAATGCGGTAATTTTTTCTTTTATATCGGACGGAACAGGGGTCTGTGTATAACTTCGCACCGACACCCTCCTGTTCATGATCTCATGCAGCGGCTCACCGAATGCGTATTCTTTTTCTCCGCTCATCGCCAGGCCCCCTTTTCTGTGGGTTGATCATTTTTCACATACCTAAAACGCCTTCACAAACCGCAAAACCTGCTGCGTCCTATTCCTTCTCTCCCTTCATCAGGGCGTTTTCCACGGCTTTTAAAAAAGCTTTGCTGTTTACGGTCGCTCCCGATAGTACATCCACCTGCAGCGTTTTCCTCTTCTTTTTCATCCAATATCACTCCTTAACCCCATCTTTAATTGGGTTTAGTATCCCCTAGCCAACCGGATACATGGACGCGGCAATTCTTTTGCCGCTTTGCGTTTTGAAATATTTCCCGATAATGCTTTGAACGGAAAAATCGGGCATGGAGTCCTCAAAGATATTGACCAGGAAATCCGCCTCGACAAGTATCTGAAAAACCATATCATCGATTCTCTGATAGCTGTGATGGTTCCCCACGAGGAAAAGCACTCTGGGGATCAGCGCTTCATCAGCCCCGCATTTTCTCAGGATGCCGTCCGCTACCGGGGGGCCTTCGGCCTCCTGGTGTTTTCCCGCGGTGGAGCCGTGTTTGCGCTCTGCTTCGTGAATCCCTATGTCGTGCAGGACGGCCGCGAGTTCAAGGACGTCCTGCTTTTGGGCAGACAGCCCTTCCATCTGTCCGAGCAGCCGCGCGAAGGCGTATACCTTCAACGCGTGGTTGATCCTTTTTACATCGTCTTTGAAATACTGTATCATTTCCTGCAATACGGCGTTTATCATGGTGCCTGCTCCTTTTGACCGATATCATCCATTCGCTGCGCCAGTTGGTTTTCAAAAAACATCTTTTTGATGGTTTCGAGCCCCTGAGCGATTTCTTCATGCGGGAAGTTCGCTTTTACTAAAGTTTCGTCACGGAGTTTTGCAGGTTTTGTAAAATTGGACTGCAATTTCGAGGTACTCTTCATTTGGATTCTGCCCGAACTTTTCAAAAAGCAGATCCTCGGCTTCATTAATCCTGTTTTCTGAAATCAGTGATTTCAAATCGTAATAAAGCATTCCGCCTTCCGAAACTCTTCCCTGCTCATCGACGATCTCGAAAGAGACCGTCTCTTTTTCAAATAATACCTTAAAAAATCTGGAGAGATTCTCCAACTCCCGCTGAATAATATCGTTTTGATACACGGTTTACTCCTTTTCCCCTGTGTTTTGCACCTTCTTTTTCTTCTTGATTACATTTACTATGAGCCAGGCCACGGCCCCGACGCTGCCGCCCACGGCTCCGCCAATTGCTATCTTTCCCCAATCGATATTAAACGGTTTTTCCTTTACTTCGGTGAAGACAACGCTATCGACAACATCCTTGAGGACTTGTTTCTGCTCCGCCGTAACCTTTCCGGTATAGTTTTTCAGCGTGATACTGATACCCTGGCCGTTAATGATTGTAAAATACCATTTACCGTAAGCTATCATTCCATTTGCTTCAAACTGAACATCGACACTGACGAACTTCGCCTGTTTGTGGTTATAGATTGAATACCCGTTCATAGTAATGCCCATTTGCTCTGCCTTTTCGGGATCTTTCTCAATCCATTCTTTTATTTCCGAATCCGATAGACGTTTCATATCAAACACATCACGGGTATCTTCGTCATTTTCTTGCTTAACAATCGTAATCTCCGATATCGGTTCCGTTTTTAAAGCATCCAGATATGCGTCGTTTTCTTCCAATACCTTTTTAAAGGATTCCGCGTCCATTCCGACGAGTCCAAGGTTCGGGTCATCAGTTTTGACATCCCGCGTGAACACGGCCCAGCCTTCCGGGATTTCAACGGTCATATACAATTCCGGAATAGTATATTTGGCCGCAGGGGCAGCCAGCGCCACGGAACTGCACAAAGCAATAAAAATACATACGGCGGCAAACAATTTTCGCATAATATGAAATCCTCCTCAACACTACTTTCCATTTTATTCTAATTCCTGACCTGCAACAATGGTTTATAGATTATAACATCTATATTAAATTACAAGAGCCTGTTGAAACAGGCTCTTTACCGACTGACTATAAAGTTATTAAAAGTGCTTCTTCCGCTTCACGATATAGATTATAAGGATTGCAACACCCGCAACAACCACACCCCCTGTCACGAACAGGAGTGCCGTCAGTAGTGAACCGTCTAAAGTGGGTAAAACGGTTTTGGACGGAGCATTACTGTATATGGTTTGGGATGGTGCAGCGCTATGTTCAGCTTCTGTAAAAACAATGCTGTCCACAACATCCTTAACGATTTTTTCCTGTCCCGAAGATACCTTCCCTTCGTAGGAATATAAAGTAATAAACATGGCCTGACCGTTTTTTATGGTATAATACTGCCTTCCGTAATCATTACTTCCGTCGTTACATAAGAAATCCAGACATAAGAACTTCGTTTTTTCATTCTTGTAGATCGTATACCCTGTATATGTCAGCTCATTAGGGTTCTTCATCATCATTTTTGCCATTACATCAAGCGTATCATCGGCATAAAGGCCCATATCAATGTATTTTACTGCATCGTCTTCCATCATGACGATCGCAATTTCTGAATATGGTTCCATTTTTATTGCGCTGAGATAAATCTCATCCTCCAGAAACGTTTTTTTAACGGATTCTGCGTCCATCCCCAACAGGGACAGGTTCGGATCATCCGCTTTGACATCCCGCGTGAACACGGCCCAGCCGTCTGGAATTTCCACGGTCATATTCAGTTCGGGAATCGTATACGTATTTGCGGGAGCAGCCAGGGCGACAGACGCAGTCAGAAAAACCACCGCAACAACGGCGGCGAACAATTTTTGCATAATATTAAATCCCCCTCAACACTACTCTCCATTTTATGCTAATTCCTGACCTGCAACAATGGTTTTAGAGGATATCAATGCTCGTTAAAGATATTTTTGTTCTTCAAAAAATCACAGCGCATCCAAAGCCCTTCTGATTTCGCGTTTTACAGGTTCGGCGTTCTCTTTGCCTAAACTGTTTTCGAGAATCTGCTTCGCTTTTGCCCCGCCAATCCTTCCCAACGCCCAGGCTGCGTATTCCCGCACCAGCGGTTCGGCGTCCTCCATCGCCTGTGCAAGATGCGGAACATATGCTGCATCGCCTGAATTGCCCATGGCAATCGCCGCATTTCTTTGAAAATACTTCTTCTCTCTGATGTAATTATACATAATCGGCTTCACCCGTGTGGTATAAAACGCATCGGTCATGGCAAGAAGATTTTCATAGGTGATATCGCCGGCAATTCTGAACAGGAATGCATCGGGAGGCAGTTCGGCTTTCATCCTTGCCCTGTTGCGCGGACAGACTTCCTGGCAAACATCGCACCCGTGAATGCTTCCCCCCATCTTTTCCCGTATTTCATACGGGATAAAGCTTGTCAGGTTGTCGGGTGTTCCGTCCACCATTTTCCATTGATTGAATCCGATACAGCGGTACGGGTTGAGTTTGAGCGGCGCGTATATCGCCTGCGTCGGGCAGGCCCTCATGCAGGCGGAGCAGCCTTCGGGACATCCGACTTCCATTGTCGGCGTATCATACTCCAGCTCTTTGTCCACAACATAAGATTGCAGCACAATAAAAGAGCCAACCTCCTCTGTATAGGCGAAGTTGTTTCTCCCAAAAGTGGCGATGCCTGCTCTTGCCGCGGCTATCCTCTCGGGTATGCGTATCCCGTTGCCGATTTTTAAGCCCATTTTCTCGATGAATTCCTTCATCAGCGCCTGCCTTCCCCCATTGGTGCGGTCAGCCGGAGCCAGGTAGCATCTGGCCTGGTAAATCCGGCCGACTTTGTTGAGAAGCTGCTCGGGAAACGCGTTTTGCGCATAATCATACGCCACCGTTATGATGGACCCCGCGGAGGGCATGACCGATTGCGGGTCCGCGCCGGCCAACGGCTGGCTGGGAGCGTCAATATAGAACGCATACGTATCGCTTTTGGCTTTCAAATCGGCGATAAACTCAGGGAAGCATTCGGCCGTGGTAATTCCAACCTTGCAATAACCTATTTCCAGCGCATATTCCTTGATCTGATCCGTGATTGACATCATGCGGCCCCTCCTTTGTGCAGCATAACGGCTACCTGTAACAATTATATTTACAGGTAGGGCATATGTCAACCAACAAATAAAATTGGGCCTGGTTGCTTCAACCAGGCCCTTTCTGAGCATCCTGTAATACTATTTAATAAAACCTGCCTGCGCATACTCCGGGTCGGGATAGCTGTAGAAGCCCTTGAGCGTCTTGACGCCCAGCGCGCCTTCGTTTATGTATTTCTCGAGATATGCCACTCTTGCCTTCAATTCCGGGTCCTGCAACGTATCCGCCCAGTATTTCGTGACAGTGTAAACTGTATCCACTCCTATATAATCAATGATGCCGAAAGGCCCAACCTGCGTGTTCATGATCGCCATCCACGCACGGTCGACATCCTGGAAGGACGCAACATCGCTCACTACGAGTGAGGTTGCCGAGCCGAGCAAGGCATTGAGCATATTGTTGAAAACGTAGCTGTGGTGTTCCTTGCCCAGAACGATCGGGATAAGATTCGAACTCCTGACAAATTGTTCAAGAGCGTCCATTGTTTCTTGGGACGTCTTTGGGTGCGGCATGATGTCAACGACCTTCGTTTCCCATATGGGCGGATGGAAATGCACGGCCGCAAATTTTTCAGGCCTTCCGGTCGCCTCTGCATACATTGATGGAACGAGGGTCGACGTATTGGTCGTAAATATAGCTTCTGACGGGCATATAGCGTTGAACTGGCTGAACACCGCCCCTTTGAGGGCGGGATCCTCGGGAACCGATTCGCTGACCAAATCTGCATCCTTCCCGGCTTCCACTGGGTCGGTTGTCGCGGTTACCCTCCCCATAATCCCCTTGCACTGCTCATCGGTGAAAATCCCTTTGCTCATGAAGGCCTGCAGGTACATTTGCATGTTCTGGACGGATTTTTGCAGCATGTCCTCTTTGATGTCATAGATTTTCACGCTGAAGCCGGTCATCGCACAGTGCAGTGCGATCTGTGTCCCCATAGTGCCTGCGCCGATTACAAGAATATTCGTCATGATGCCACCTCGTTTTTAGTTTACAAGATTAAACATCATTATATCGTATTTATATTTAAATTTATACATAAACAACTTTAAATCGCCCAAAATTAGGGCCTTAAGCCTTTTATCCGCGCTAGCTGTACTCGCACAGGCCTTCATGCGTTTCATGATAGCATTTCCCGCAGCGCCCGCAGATGAGCGACCCCGAAAGCCTCCCGCCGCATTCGCATACCCAGCCCGCGTGCCGCGCGGGTACGCCCATCACCAGTTCATGATCGAGCACGTCCGTTGTCACGACCGCGCCGGCGGCTACGAAAGCAAACCGGCCGATTGTATTCCCGCATATGATTGTCGCGTTCGCCCCGATGGTCGCCCCGATTCTTACAACGGTTTTGCCAAAGCCTTCCGCATCCCGCGGATGCCTGCATCGGGGCGTTTTTTCGTTTGCGAATACCACGCCGGGCCCGCAGAACACATGGTCCTCCAGTTCCACGCCTGCATACAGGGACACGCTGTTTTCTATGCGTACGCTGTTGCCGATACGCACATTCGCATCTATGAACACGTTCTGGCCTATCGTGCAGCCGGAGCCTATCCGCGCTCCTTTTTGCACGCGTGAAAAATGCCATATCTTCGTGTTGGTTCCAATAACAACTTCCCTTTCGATGAATACGCTCTCATGCGCGAAAAAGGTGGTTCCGCCTTTGCGTACCACTTCGGTTTTCCTGTACACAATTTTTTCGGATATTTTTTCCAGCAGGCAGATGGTATCATGGCCGCTCTGTCCGTCGCAAACGGTTATTTCGGAATCAAGGTTCCCCACAAAGTGTTCGAGTTCCTTTCTGAGCGGCGCACCCATGTCATAGCGGATGGGCATTGCGCCTTCATCCCGTACCAGCAGGCGGTCTTCCTCCCAGCGAATCTTTTTCCTGTGGAAATAGATATTGAAATCCGACGCCGAATCCTCAAACGCCAGCATCCCTTCTTCTCCCACAATGATAAGGCGGTGCTGTTTGAAGGGGTGCAGCCAGGATACGAACACATGCACTTTTACGCTCTGGTGGTAGGTGAGGGTGAACGCCGCCATGTCGTCTACTCCCTGTTTCAAAAAGCACCCGCCGTCGGCGACAATATCACAGGGCATCCTTCCCAGCAGGTAATTGAAGACCGCTATGTCATGCGACGCAAACGACCACAGCACGTTTTCCTGTTCATGCACGATCCCGAAGCTCAGGCGCGTCGAATAGGCGTAGAGCGCTTTGCCGATTACGCCCTCCTCAATGAGCTGGTGCATCTTCATGATCGCCGGATGAAAAACGAGCTGATGCCCGACCATAAGCCTGCAGCCATGCGTCCTGGCCAGCTCTACGAGTATCTGCGAATGCTCGGATGTAAGCGTAAAAGGCTTTTCGATGAGCACATTTTTCCCTTCCCTTAAAAGCGCAGCCCCGAGCTCGAAGTGCGTACCCGTTGGAGTAGCGAGGATATAGCCGTCATACTGTTCGCCAAGCGAATCCTCAATGCACGCATGCCCTTTTACGCCGCCGAAGCGACCGACCAGTTCAGCAAGCCGTGATTCCCTGCATTCGACGATGCCCCTCAGGCACCCCATGCCGTGCAGTGTCCTGATATGTATTTCGCCCCATTGCCCGCCGCCGACGACACAGATTCTTTTATTTAAAAAGTCCATAAACCCCATTCCCTTAAAATCAAATCAGTACGCGCGATACCCGCACGGAATAGCCGTACAAGGCTTATTCAGTATGCCTTATTTTATGAGTGGCCGAAAAATCTGTTACCGCCGCGATATAGCTCAACCGCGAAGCTGCAACCAGCTTATTCCGAATTGCCTGTTCCCGCAATTTCCTCCCTGCAGCACGCATCGAACACCTCCACATACTTTTGCGTATGCGGGCGGTATCCGTACTGCGCTTCGACAGTTCTTCTCGCGTTTTGGGCTATTTTCGCATATGTTTCAAAATCGATTTCAAAAACTTTTGTGATGACATCCGCAAGTCCGGCAGGATCGGCAGAATCCATGAGGTACCCGCTTTCCCCGTCGTCGATGAGCTCTTTCAGCCCGCCTGTGCCGCACGCAACCACCACCCTGCCGCAGGACATGGCCTCGAGTACCGAAAGCAGCGTAGCCTCACTATTGGCTGGCTCAGAAGGGATGACAACGACTCTCGCCGCCTGATAAAGAGGAAGTATTTTGTCATGCGGAACGTTCCCCAGTAATTCCACATGCTCCTTGAGCCCGTGTTCATCAACATATTTCTTCACTTCTTCACGCTGTGCCCCGACGCCCGCAATTACAAACTTAAACTCCGTTCCGCCCCTCTTTAACAGTTCGCGCGCGGCTTTGACAACCTCCATCACGCCGGTTTCGGGGATGGGGCGGACAAAAATGATGTTATCGTCAAAAAAACCTTTATCCTCCGGATCGGTACAAAACAAATCGTCGTCTACAGCGTTTTTTAGTACGGACGTTTTTTGCGCGGCTTTATTGCCCATCATACCCAGAACATAGTCCCGGATGCGCGTCTCCACCGCAAGTATCCTGTTGGAAACCGCATATGCAGTTTTCTCATACTCCAGAAAGAAGTCGTATACCGCGCTGTTTGCATTGATCAGACCATAATCCGTGTTTTCGAAAGTAAAACACCCATGGAGCGTGGTGATCAGCGGGATCTCCATGTGCATGCGCGACATGACGCTATGCGCGGCGTGCACGGCAATCACGTCCTGGCAGCTGATACAGCTCACAAAGCTTGCCCGCAGCCGCCTCTCGATCCTCTGCTCGAGCTGCTTCTGGACGGCGTATACAAGGAACGCAAATGCGCTGTCCCTTGAAGAAAGCAGGTTTTCGGGAACGCCCCATTCTTTGGCCAGCAGCCGTCCGTCCACCGTGGTCACCGGGTCGAACGTGTAGGTTGTGAAGAAGCACGGGATCATAAGTTCTTCCAGCCCCTTCATCAGCAGGTGTATGTGCGTATGTTTCTTTCCCATAGCCGCCCTGCCCTGTCGCGGGTCGTCGGTGGAGGCCAGCAGGACCCTGCGGTTTCGGACATTCTCCAAAAGCGCGCCCGTTTTTTCCGGCGCGCGCTCCCCGTTTTTATCCCCGTCTCCCTGAGGGGCAAAGGTCTGCCAGTACGCCGCTTCATCTGCGAACATGCCCGCTATTCCCTTTCCCGCATTCTCATACGCCTGCGCCAGCACTGTAAAATACTGCGTGAACAGCCGGAAATACGCCTGCCTGTTCTCCCTGAATTCCTCCGTAATGTCCATCTGAATAAAGTATTTTTTTATGAGGATGTCGATGCACTTGATCTTGCCCTCCATAACAATTCTCAGATTGCCTGGCTCGGCCGCATAATTGGAATCGTGCTGGCGGTAATGGTACATCGGGTTCTTGATATGCCCGTACCGGCATTCCAGAATATTGTCGATATAGAACGGAACGTTTTCCCCGGTATAATTGAACAGCACATATTCCATGTATTCCTTCCGCCAGAACGCCGTATCGGGGATAACTGAGGAAAAAGTGGTGAATACGTCCAGTATGAGCTGCAGAGGCGTACTGTAGTCCTTAAAATGGATCTCGCCCACCGTTTTGCCCTTATCGTCTATGGTTTGAAAATCGGAATACACAAAATCCAGTGAGGTATCCAGCGTCATCGCCTCGACGCAGGCGGCTATATAATCCCGGTGTATGCTATCGTCGCTGTCCACCCTGGCTACGAATTTCCCCTCCGCCATGCTGAAACCGTACTGCAGCGCCGGCAGCTGCCCGCTTTTCCCTATGGCAAAATAGCGTACCCTGTCATCGCGCACCGCTTGAATGGCGGCTTCTGACCCGTCGGTGGAACCGTCATTCACAACGATCAGCTCGATGTTCCCATAGCTCTGTGATAGTACGCTTTTCATCGCCTCCTGCACATATTTCTCCCTGTTGTACACAGCCATAACCACGCTGACAAGCGGCAGCTTCGTCCCGGATTCCGCTACCTTTTTTACCGCATCCCTGATCCGGTCCGCTATCTTTTCCCTGCCGTAGCGCGTTTGAATAAACTCCCTGTATGCGTTCGAATCGTATGCCCCGCCAAGCATGGCCACCGCTTCCGGTATGGTGTTGAAGATAAGGTCATGGGAGTATATGCTCCTTGCGCCGACAAAATTGTGTATAAGCGGCTTAATACCCTTTGCCATCGCCTGCATCACGCTGATGTTCTGGGATTCGAGTATGCTGGTGCACAGGATATAGTCTTTGTCCTCGAGCCAACTGTCAAGATCCTCCTGCCAGCCGTCGAAAAAAACGCTTTGCCCAAGCCCCCATTCCCCGATCATCTGCTTGAAATAGAGCAGGTCCCTTTCATCCTGGAAAAGGCCTGCCAAGTACAGCGTATACCTGCTGTCCGTATCATGTATGGCCTTGAAGGTATGCAGCAGAAGCATTGGCCCTTTTTTATAATTGATGTATCCGGCAAACGCTATTTTAAAACCGGGGGAGCGCGGCCTGAAAGAGAATTCCTCCGTATCGATGGCGTTGGGCACCACAATGGTCTTCTTCGGGTCGATCCTGTTTTTATCAGTCACGATGTCCCGTATATGCCCGGCAACGAAGACCAAAAGGTCCACCATTTCCCAGTTGACCTGACCGGGATAATCGGTAAATGCCTCATAACTGTGCAGCCTGCAGATGATCTTTTTTTCAACGGCCCTTACATGCCTGCTTGCGTAGATGACAAGCTCGTCGCACCACTCGAACCAGCAGACGTCGGCCCATTCCATGCCCGCATCGATCTGTTTTTGTTCCGCGACGACGATTTTCTTTGTCTCAAACCAGCCGTTCAGGGCGTCGATCACCGCGCCGATAAATTCGTCCAGCCCCTGCTTTACAAAAAAAGCAACTTTTATGCTATTTTCGGATCCATTGCCAAAGCTTTCCTTCATGACGCCTGATCCTCCGCATGCATTTTTAATGAAGCGCCTTTGCTATAAAAGTGTATGCGCGGAAATCAAGCCGCGTGCCGGATATGCCCTGTCCCGTCCCTGTTAATCTCCGGCCAAAATAAAGGCGCGGGTAAGGCGTAAATACGGCTTCCCCGCGCCCCCGGTATCCTTATACCGGCCAATGGGTAGAACTCGCTATGCGCTGCATCCGTTTTTTGCGTACAGGAAATTATACAGGCCCAGGTGCCTCAGTTCATCCGTGATTATTTCGGTCACCATGTTGATGTGCCTTCTATGCTTCATCGCAAACAGAATGTTGCGGTATTTCCGTACTGCATTTTGTTCTCCCAGCAACGCCTTTTTAAGCCCTTCACAGTAGGATGCGGGCTTTTCGAAGGCCGTGTCCTGAGATTCCGGAAGGGTGTTCCCCGTCAATTCATAGTAAAGCTGCCTGAACATTTTATAATGTTTCATTTCATCGTTCCTGATCCCCATAATGATTTTCTTATCTTCGTCGGACGGGGCTTCATTGATTAAGTAACTGTAAAACATCTGGTCCTCGGTTTCGCCCATTACCGCATCCTGAATCCCCATCAGGGCGGCTGAAAGGTTTTCATCCGGGTTGTACGGATCGACTGGCATTGGCATTTCATTCGGCTTGTAGGGAACGCTTGGCATCGCCATCTGCCCCGCGTTGTAGGGAGTCATCGGCATCGCCATCTGCCCCGCATTGTAGGGAGTCATCGGCATCGCCATTTCATTCGGTTTGTAGGGGACGTTTGGCATCGCCATCTGCCCCATGTTATAGGGAGGACTTGGCATCGCCATCTGCCTGTTATTGGAATTCATTGGCATTGTCATTTGGCCTGGTTTGTAGGGGACGTTTGGTGCTGCCTGATTCGGCGCGGTCCCCATGTTCGGTTGCATACGGTTTGCACATATGTTATTGAACATGTCTGCGTAATCCATCGGATACTCCTCCAAACGATTTTTCTCTATTCTATGCGCATGGGTAAAAAAGTGCTTTTCCGAAATAGAACTCTATTTTACGCAGTTATTTCATAATCGCCTCCAGCCTTTCATACGTTCATAACCCTTTTGCGTCTAACGAGGAAGGAGCGTCTTGGCATGAAGACGCTCCTTCCTTAGGCATGGATGAAAGGGCAGGGGCCCGGAATTGTACAAATAACAGGGGATCAGCCGCTGGCCATCAATCCGTATTTATTCAGAAGCTTCGTCTTTTTCAGCGCATATATGACGAATACCGCAATCGCCGTACCTCCTATCGTGCTTATGCTGAACGGAATCACAAAGGCAAACAGCGTAGCCTCTTTCGCCAGTATAAGCGTGGCTACGGGATACGCGACGAGGGCGCCGAAAACGCCCGTCCCGATGACTTCGCCCAAGAAGGCGAGCGGAAGCTTCTTCGTGTACATATACGCAAGGCCGCATAAAAGCGCGCCGATCATGCTTCCCGGGAAGGCCAGAAGGGTACCCGTCCCCAGCAAAACGCGTATCAGCGAGGTGGTAAACGCAATGCCCATAGCATACCAGGGACCTAACAGTATTCCCGAGATAACATTGACGGCATGCTGGGCGGGAAAGCATTTCGCTACGCCTACCGGAATGTAGAAAGCCGAGCAAATCACGGCAAGCGCAACAAGGACGCTTGCAAAAGCCAGTTTCTTTACAGCGTTCATTTCTAACATACCCCTTTTCATGAATGAAATATGGGATACACCAAGGCGGTGTATCCCATTAAAAAATCTTAATGCGGGTCCCTACGTTGGCATTATCCAAATCAGGTTCAAAGGGTCGAAGCAAATCTGCTTCCTCTCAGCCTGCACGTGCAAGCTCCCCTGTATGAAATTTTATTTATACTATCATGCATGGCGGCATCTGTCAACTTGCATTTCGGCAGCTTCTGACAATCATGGTCAGAAACTTATGAGCGCAAAAAGCCCGCAGACAGTTGTCTGCGGGCTTTTTGCCAAACGTTTGCGGCGGCGAACGCTGCCGCAAATTGCTATTTGAACCGTACCTTTTTGAAATCGAGCACCTGGTTCTTTATCCCGACCTCGGTTGGCAGCCGCTCGACGCTGGAAGCGCCGTAGAAGCCGCAGATACCCTTTGTCCTTTGCAGGACGTACTCGGCGTCCTGAGGCTCGGCCACAGGCCCTCCGTGTACGATGACGAAAACATTCGGATTGATTGCCTTCGCGGCGTCGCAGATGTCCTGCGTGAGCTTCACGCAGTCGTCAAGCGTCTTTGCGGTCGTTGCGCCGATGGTCCCCTTCGTGGTCAGTCCCATGTGCGCCACGATCATGTCCGCTCCGGCTTTTGCCATTCTTTCCGCTTCCTCGATGTTGAACACGTACGGCGTCGTAAAGATATCCAGGTCGCGGGCCTTTTTGATCATGTCGACTTCCAGGCCGTAACCCATATTCGTTTCCTCCAGGTTCTGCCTGAAGGTACCGTCGATCAGCCCGACCGTCGGGAAGTTCTGCACGCCCGAGAAGCCCATGTCCTTGAGCTGCTTGAGGAAAAGTTCCATGTTCCTGAACGGGTCGGTTCCGCAGACACCGGCGAGCACAGGCGTATTCTTAACAACCGTGAGGACCTCCCGCGCCATATCGACAACGATTTCGTTGGCGTCGCCATAGGGCATAAGTCCGGCCAAAGAGCCTCTGCCCGCCATCCTGTAGCGGCCGGAGTTATAGATGATGAGAAGGTCTACACCACCGGCTTCGGCGGCTTTGGCTGAAATGCCGGTGCCTGCGCCGGCGCCCACCACCGGTATGTTCTTGTCGATCTGTGCCTGTATTCTGCCGATTACTTCTTGCCTGGTGAATCCCATTCGAATCCCTCCTGTTTTGTATTTTTATGCGTTATTTCTCCATCATGTCAATCAGTTTCCTGGCCATGGCCAGGGCAAACGCTTCGTCGTTAATATCCGTATCCATCTCGATAATCTCGACGACCGGGTTCGTGATGTTCTTCTTCAGCGCATCGAAAAGCGCCCTGTCCTCCTCCGGCCCATAGAACGGCTGCCCCTCTACGTCGATGAGCGATACGCCCTTGAGCGGGATGAAAAGCGCGGTATCCTTTTGCGCCTGGTTCAGTTTTCCAGCTATAATTTTCCCAAGCTCCGCGCACTCCTCCGCGCTCGTGCGCATGAGCGTCACCGTCGGGTTGTGCTTATACAGGTTCCTTCCCTTGAATTTTTCGGGCACCGTATCCATCGCGCCAAAGTTGACCATATCCAGCGCGCCGGTCGAAACCACCTGGGGTATCCCGGCTTTTGCCGCCGCGTCCAGCCGCGTCGGGCCTGCGCTTAAAACGCCGCCGACGAGTTCGTCGCACCATTCCGTCGTCGTCACATCCAGGACGCCCTTGACGAAGCCGGCCTCAATAAGACTCTCCATGGCTTTTCCGCCGGTCCCGGTCGCATGGAAAACAAGGACCTCATACCCGTTGTCCTCCAGGTATTGCCGCGCCGCCGATACGCAGGGAGTGGTCACGCCGAACATCGTAGCCGCGAGCAGCGTTTTCCCTCCCGCGATTTCAGGCACCTTCCCTTTCGCCATACCGGCAATGGCATGCGCGGCGTTGGCGAGTATCTGCGAGGACAGTACGTTGATGCCTGAGATATCTATCACGGAGTACATCATCGTTACGTCCTTGACCCCGACATACGGCCTTGTATCGCCCGAAGCCATAGTCGACACCATGACCTTGGGCACGCCTACCGGCAGCGCCTGCATTGCGTGCGTGCCGATCGTTGTTCCCGCAGAGCCGCCCATGCTGATGATACCGGCTACTTTTCCTTCCTGAAAAAGCTTTGCGAGGACTGCCGCCGCGCCCTTCATCATGACGTCGACCGCCTGTCCGCGGTCATTATTTGCTATGAGGGCAGCAAGCGGCACGCCTCCGGCCTGTGCAACCTCTTCACTGCCGACGTCCGGCTCGAAAAAGGGCTTTCCTTTCACTCCGGCGTTTACCGTGATCGTCTTTACGCCTTCGCCTTCGATAATGTCCTTGATGAATTTGAATTCCACGCCTTTTGTGTCTAACGTTCCCAGAATTACCACTGCTTTATCCATTTGGCGACGACTCCTTTCTCTTTGGGTGTTTTCCCCAAATCCATATATACAAACAATAAATACATCTGCTGTTACCGAATATGTATATGTACAATTCCGTTTCTGAATGACTTTGCACAGCAGCGGGAGTTTCCTGATTATTGCAAGCGTTGAGGTATCAAGAATCAAAGGGGCATGTTGGTCAACACGTGTTAATACATTTCAACACAAATTTCTTTTTTCCTTCATTGTGATTTATTAAATTTATTATTCATGGTCGTTTTCGGCCACTTTATACTTTGCAAATAAAAACCGCCCTGTCAAACATTATGACCGGGCAGTTTCTTAACCAAAACCGTATATACACCGTCACGCTGTCGTGATCTCGTCCCCCTCGCGCAGCGTGCCGCCCTTTATAACGCGGGCAAAAATGCCCTCGGTCGGCATGATGCACATGCCGACCTTGCGGTATATTTCGCAGTGCTGATGGCATTCCTTGCCGATCTGAGACACCTCCAGTATGCAGTCCCCGGCAAGGAGCCGTGTCCCTACCGGCAGCGAGTGGAGCTCGATCCCCTCGGTCGTGATATTCTCGGCAAATTTCCCCGACGTGAGATCCTCGATGCCCAACGCCTTCATCTTTTCGATGCTTTCCTGCGCAAGCAGGCTGACCTGCCTGTGCCAGTCCCCGCCGTGCGCGTCTCCTTCGATGCCGAACCCCTCCACAAGCCTGCCTTCATCAATGGGGGTTTTGACTATGCCCCTCTTTGTACTAATATTGATAGCGACGATCTTTCCCATTTTTTTATCTCTCCCTTAGTCTTCTAAAAAATCGTTTATCCGCCTATTTTGCTCATATCCCTGACCGATGAAAACCCCGATTCAAACTCGTGTCCCAGCGGCTTATGATATATCGCATCATGTATCGTTTCTAGCAGTGCCGCATCGCCCTTCTCCAGCGCGCTGAGCAGCGAAACCTCGTTGTTGTTGCCCAGACAGGTCTTGAGGACGCCGTCGCTCATCACGCGCACGCGGTTGCACGCGCCGCAGAATTTGTGGGACAAAGGGCTGATAAAACCGACGCGCCCTTTAAAGCCCTCTATCGTATAATCCTTTGAGGGCTGCCCCGGATAGCGCGGCGGTATCGGAATCAGATAGGGCCTTGCCGCCAGAATCTCATCTGTGCTCACGCGCTTTGACGCATCCAAGCCGAGTTCGCCTATGGGCATCAGTTCGATGAACCGTACATCCACAGGCCTGTCCTTGGCCAGCGCAATGAAATCGTCTATCTCGTCATCGTTGCTGCCGCGAACCACGACCATATTGAGCTTCACGGGATGGAGGCCTGTTGCAACCGCCTCGTTGATTCCGTCCATCACGGCATCAAAATCGCCGCCGCCCGTCAGTTCCGCGTACCGCTCCCTTTTGAGCGAATCGAGGCTTATGTTGAGCCGCGTGAGTCCGGCGCACTTAAGCGCCTCCGTACGCCCCGAAAGATGCTGCGCGTTGGTCGTCATGGCAATCTCGGTTATTCCGGGTATCACCGAAATGCGCGCAATGATGTCCTCCACATCCCTTCGAAGGAGCGGTTCGCCTCCCGTAACGCGTATTTTTATGATGCCGAGCTTTGCCATCGCTTTTACGATGCGCTCGAATTCGCCGGCGGTCAACTCATTCTTTCTGGGGCAATCCCCGTTGCCGGCCCTGCAATACGCGCATTTGAGCGTACACCGCTCGGTTATGGACAACCGAAGATACCTTATGTCGCGGCCCTTGCTGTCAAGCATTGGTTAAACACCTCCATCCAACTGTTTCTCACCTGTGCCCCGCCGCACCGCCATACCTGTACGGACCCAACCGCTCCGCTTCACCCGTCCGAATGCGCAGCCTGACGGCAGCGAGCACACGCGGCCCCGCTGGGCCAACCCGCACTCTTGATAGCAGGGCTTCCCCACCATGGTGAGTTCTATCACGCATTGCCCTATACGCAGAATATCGCCTGCGTGCAGCACAGAATAATTCAGGCCTTTTGTGACGATGTTCGCGGCAAACTTGCCCGTGCACAGGCCTTTATATTGTTTTGCCTGCTCCAGCGCCTCAAGCGCTGCCAGGCTCACCTGCCTGTCCCCGCCGCCGCGGCTGTCCAAGGCGAACCCTTTGTCTTCGACGAGCATCGCCCCCGTAAGCGTCCTGCGTTTTTTATCGGTCGTGCCGACGCTCATCGCGTACACCGTCGCCATGTCATTTTCCCGCCCGGATATCGGATTTGCCGCCCGTCTTTCCCAGCAGTACAATGCCCTCGATGGTCATGCCCTTGTCCACCGCCTTGCACATATCGTACACGGTGAGCGCCGCTACCGAAACGGCGGTGAGCGCTTCCATCTCCACCCCTGTCTTGTAGGTACACCGCACCCTGGCCTCGATGGAGACGGTGTCCGGCGGGAGCGATAGTATCTCTATATCCACGCCGTCCACGGGAATGGGATGGCACATGGGGATAAGCTCGGGCGTGCGCTTTGCGGCCATGATCCCCGCAACGCGCGCACAGGCAAACACGTCGCCTTTGGGAATGTTCCCCCCAGCGATCAGCTCGAGCGTGGCCGGTGCCATATGCACCAGTCCGCGCGCCACAGCCTCGCGGCGGGTGTGGTCCTTGCCGCCGACGTCCACCATGCGGGCCTCACCGCTCTCGTTCACATGCGTAAGTTCCATTTAATATACCCTCCTGATCCTCCCCGGCTGCCCGAGGCTGTAACCGCCCATCGCTGTAAGACGCGCGGCCAGTTCACCGGAGCACAGCATTTCCAGAAACGCCTGCATCTGCGCAAGCTCCAGTACGCTGCGCTTGACGAGCAAATCGTACTGTTCCTCGCACACAGGGATAAAATCCAAACCGTATATCTTCGCGGCGGCGTATATGCCCAGCCCGGCGTCGGCTCCGCCTGATGCGACGATAGCCGCAACGCCGGTATGCGTGAATTCCTCGCGCGCATACCCCTCAATAGCGCCGAACTCCATGCCGTGCTGCCTGATGAGGTAATCGCACAGGATGCGCGTGCCTGAACCCTTCTGCCGGTTCACATACGCAAGTCCCGCGCGCGCGATGTCCCTGAATTCCCGTATCCCTTTGGGGTTGCCCGGCGCGACCATCAGCCCCTGCGTGCGCTTCACGCACTCGATTAAAGCAACGCCGCCTTCGGGGAAATACCGCTGGACATAGGCGTCGTTGTAGCCGCCGGCCGCTTCGTCGAGCAAATGGATACCTGCCGCGTGCGCCTCGCCGCGCTTGATGGCCATGATGCCGCCCATGCTGCCTACATGCGCGGACGCTGCCGACAGGTCCGGCCGCCCGATGCGCATCAGATCCGCGACCTCGTCGATCAGCGGATCATGGCTGCCCACCACGCACAGCGCGCGTTCGATCTCGGAAACCGGCCTTAAGAGCCGCACCGGTGCGCTCTCCCCTGCCTCGTACCCTTCGCAGTCCTGGGCGATGTCGATGATGCCGTCGGCCCTGACAAGGCTGGTCACCATTCCGGCGCCGCGGTTTAAAGGTATCGCCACCAGACGCCCGTCCACCTTGCCGATACGTGCGCGCACGAACTCACGGTACTTGAGCGAAGAGTTCAGCCTGCGCGTGATCACGGCCTCCGCCATTTGGTATGGTACGGTCTCCCTCGCGCAAAGCGCATCGATCACGGGCTTTATCAGGTATTCGAGCACCACGACGCCGCTCACAGGGTATCCCGGCACGCCGATAACCGGCTTGCCATCCGCGATGCCCAGTATCGCGGGCTTGCCGGGCCGGATGGCGATGCCGTGCAGCACAGCCTCGCCCACCGTGCCTATCGCTTCAGCCGAAAAATCCTCGCGTCCGGCGGATGAGCCTGCATTGAGTATCACGGCGTCGCACTCCTCTATCGCGGTGCGCAGCGCCTCGATAATGGATTCCAGTTTATCCTTCACGATAGGGTATGTCCGGGGGATGGCGCCCCAGCCGTGCAAAGCCCCTGAAAATATCGTGGAGTTGAACTCCATCACGTCCCCGGGTCCAGGGTTCTGAGTGGGCGGGACTACCTCGTCGCCGGTGGGGATGATACCCACCACAGGCCTGCGGATCACATCCGCATCCGTCACGCCGCCCGCGAGCATCGCGCCTGCGGCGGCCGGGGTAATCTCAGTCAGCGACGGAACGATCATGTCGCCCGCGCTGATGTCCTCGCCGATCTGGCGCACGTGCTGCCAGGGCGTGGCCGCCGCGTACAAAAGGACATCTCCCGCATCCGTCTCGACAACGTCCTCGATCATCACCACCGCGTCGCACTCCGGCGGCAACGGGTCGCCCGTGTCCACGCGTACGAAATCCGAAGCAGCCAGCTTCACCGGCGTGGTCTCGGTAGCCCCGAACGTAACGCTTGCTTTGAGCGCGATACCGTCCATCGCGCAGGCGTTGTAATGCGGAGAGCAGATATTGGCGTAGACCGCCCTGGCGGTCATCCGCCCGCATGCTTCGGGCACGGGGATACGCTCGGTTGCAGGGCGCATACCCGCCTCATGCAGCCTTTTGCCGTAGGCTGCAACAGCTTCTTCCAGAGGGATGTTGGTCAGGTACCCGTATTTCATGGTTCACACCCTTTAAAACAAATGTACGCGCACGGTTTCCCCGCGCGCTATGCCTTCGCAATCGCGTCCGATGCGCACGTACCCCGCGGCCTGCGAGAGCACGGTGATGAGCCCCGATTTGCCGATGAGCGGCGTAGCCGCCGCCTCCCCGTCCGTTTCCGTGACCGCAACCGGCAGGAATTCCTCACGCCCATGGTTGGACGAAATGTTCGCGGTCAGCCGCGCAGCAATCGCGTGCTCGATTACCGTAGTCCCTAGCATGGAGCAAATGAGCGGCCGCACGAAGATATGGAATATGAAATAGGCCGCGACCGGATGTCCCGGCAGCCCGAATACAGGCTTGCCGTCCGCGCTGCCCAGGATAGTGGGCTTGCCCGGCTTCATGGCGACGCCGTGCATGAGTACGCCCGGCTTCCCCAGCGCGTCGATCACCCTGTGCGTGGCGTCCTTCGTCCCCACCGAGCTTCCGCCGGAGATGAGCAGCATATCACAGGCATCCAGCGCGTGCTTCGCTGCCGACAGCAGCACGCCGTAATCGTCCCGCACGATCCGAAAAGGCATAGGCTCCCCGCCCGCCGCCCGCACTCCGGCGCACAGCGCGTGCGTGTTCACATCCCTGATCTGCGCGCCCGACGGCTGCGTGGAAATATCGACCAGTTCGTCGCCCGTGGAAATGACCCCCACGCGCACAGGCAGCCTGACCTCGGCCTCGGGATACCCTAGCGCCGCCAGCGAGCCGATGTCCTGCGGCTCCAGGCGTTTGCCTGCATGCAGCACCGTCTTGCCGGGGACGACGTCGTCGCCCCTGTAGACCACATGCTGCCCGGGCGTTGACGGCTTCATAATATACCTCAAACCGTCCCCGTAATCCTCCGCGTATTCGATCATCACCACCGCGTCCGCGCCCTCGGGGAGTTCGCCGCCGGTAGGGACGTACATGCATTCCCCTGGACCGATGCCCCCATCCGGCGTTTGGCCCATGAGCACCTCTCCCTTATACGCGAGCATGGCGGGTATCGATTCGCTGCAGCCGAACGTATCCGAGGCACGGACCGCAAACCCGTCTACCGTGGAACGGTCGAACCCCGGCACATATTCCTTTGCAAGGATGTCGCGCGCCAGCACGCATCCCAGCGCGGCGTCAAGCCTCACACGATGGCTCGCGGTGCGTATCCCGCCGAATTCGCCGTGTATCAGTTCGTGCGCGGCGGCGGGCGGCAGTACGTTCAACATGCTAATTACACCCTCCAATGCTGTAAAAAGGCTTTCCCGCTCTCGCTCCCGGGCTCCCTGATGACTTTCTCGACAGGACCGCGTTCGGCGATATACGCGCTGTCTAAAAGCAGCGCCTCGTCCGCCAACCGCATGGCCTGGGACAGGGAGTGCGTGGCAAAAATGACGGTGCAGCCCGTCTTTTCCCTGTAGCGTTTCAGCGCGTCCTCCACCAGGTCGTTGCCTGCGATATCGGTCGCGGACGTAGGCTCGTCGAGCAGCAGGAGCCTGTGCTCCTGCACGATCATCCTTGCAAGCGCCATGCGCTGCTGTTCCCCGCCCGATAGCCGGTTCCCCCGTTGCCGGGCAAAATCCTGCATGCCCACCTGCGCAAGCGCTTCAAGGGCCAGCGCGTTCGCACGGCTTTTTTCGGTGCCCCTGGGCAGCGCCATGGAAACGTTTTTCAGGACGCTGAACCCGAACGCGTAGGGCTTCTGCGGCATATACGCGATGTCCTCTGCCACGGGCGCGGGATCGAATGTGATTCTGCCGCTGTCGGGCATATCGTTGCCGCTGAGCATCCTTAAAAGCGTCGTCTTCCCCGACCCGTTCGCGCCGATGAGCGCATAGGTTTTTCCGCTTTCAAACAGCAGATGCGGTATCGAGAGCACCGTGCGCCCGGCATATTCTTTGATCACGCCTTCAAGCTCTATCATGGAACCCCTCTTGCAGACTGTGCGCGATGGAATTTACCGCAAAGGCAATCAAAAGCAGCAGGATTCCCAGCGCGATGGCGAGCTCGAAATTTCCTTTGTTCGTTTCGAGCATGATCGCCGTGGTCATCACGCGCGTCTTGTACTGTATGTTGCCCCCCACGAGCATCACCGCGCCCACTTCGCTGATGGCCCTCCCGTACCCCGTCAGCAGTACGGAAACAAGCTGCGCCTTGCATTCATAGAGCAAAAGGCCGATCTCCCTGAAGCCTCTTATCCCCATGCCGCGCGTGGTTTCGAGCATGAGCGGCACGCGCGCCGAAACATGAGACGCACTCAATCCTGCGATGATAGGCGTAATCAGAACAACCTGCGCAATCACCATCGCGGGGATCGAAAACAGAAGCCCCAGGCTCCCCAGCGCCCCCTTGCGCGAAAGCAGCATGAACACGAGCAGGCCCGCCACCACCGGCGGCAGGCCCATCAGGGTATGGGTAATGCGCAGGAGCAAACGCCTGCCCCTGAATCGGCGGCTGCCCAGAAGCACGCCTAAAGGCATGCCGATAACGCAGGAGATGAGGGTGCTGGCAAAGGACATCTGCAGCGTCGTCCACACGATCTGCAACAGCTCGCCGTCGGGGCTTACGAGCCGCCCCAGCGCATCGATGAACGTTTGCATCCGTACCTCCCGTTTTTTGTTGGTCCTCATAACATCGGGGCGCGCTGGCGCGCCCAAACCGCAGGACTCCCCAGTATTCGCCGGCCAACGTCCTTTGTGCGTTTGCCGCCCCTCAACGCTTTATAGGGCGCGCACATCAACGCACCCTATATCATTTTCTTATGGTTATTTCAGGATATAGAACAGCGCCTCGCCGTACTTATCCACCCCGAACTTAGCGATCTTATCGAGCGTAGCCTTGCTGGTCATCCAGGTGATGAACGCCTGCGCACCTTCCGCGTTGATGCCCTCGGCAGACTCGGGATTGACCGCGATAAGGCTGTACGTGTTCTTCAGCTCGTCGTTCTTCTCAAGGAGTATTTCAAGGTCAAGGTTGTCCTTCATGGAAAGGTACGTCGCCTTGTCGGTAAGGATATACGCCTGCTTCTCATTGGCCGTATTCAGGCTCGCGCCCATGCCCGCGCCGGCCGATATGTACCAGTCGCCCTTGGGCTGAATCCCGGCGGCTTCCCAGATTTTCAGCTCGGCCTTGTGCGTGCCGCTGTCGTCCCCGCGGGAAATAAAACCTGCCTTGCCTTCCTGCGCAATGGCCTTGAACGCGTCGGATGCCGTTTTAGCCTTGGCAACGCCCGCCGGATCGGACTTGGGGCCAACGATCACGAAGTAGTTGTACATGAAGGGGATGCGCTCCACACCAAAGCCTTTGCCGATAAACTCTTCCTCCGCCGCCTTGGCGTGCACAAGCAGAACGTCCGCATCACCGGTCTCGCCGAGCTTGATGGCAGCGCCCGTACCCTGTGACGTAATCTCCAATTTGTATCCTGTTTCTTTTTCAAAAAGCGGCTGGAGGTAGCCTAAAAGACCGGAATCGTTTACGGAAGTGGTAGTAGAGACGCGTATGGTCGGATTTGCCGGGGCAGTCGCCGCCGGAGTGGCCTGCTGGCCGGAAGGCGTGGCGCATGCTGCCAAAGACAGCGCCAAAAGGATCACGAGTGCAACAGAAAAATACTTTTTCACCGTTTCTTTCTCCTTTCCAAATACGGGAGGCATCCCTGTTTCCTAGAATGCCCATTGTGCGTTTACCATAACCATACAGGCTTTAGGCAAAAGCATCGGAGGTACCAACCACTACATTTTATACGAATATCCAAGGTTTTGCAAGATATGACAGAATATATTGCAGGTATTGGCTGAACCGGAGGAATAAGGGCGGTTTATAAAGGTTGCGGAACGTTAAGGCGTATAATTCGCCGTTTCCAATGCATTGCCACCAGGAAAAGCCTGTTCCGCGCTTACAACCCGCCCGCCTACCTGAATTGCATCACGCGCATTGCGTTAAGCACGGCGAGCAGCGCAACGCCGACATCCGCAAACACCGCTTCCCACATCGTGGCGATGCCTCCTGCGCCCAAACACAGAACGACCGCTTTGACGCCCAATGCGAACAAAATATTCTGCCAAACGATCCCCCTTGTTCTTTTCGCTATCTGGATCGCACGCACGAGCTTCGACGGCTCGTCAGTCATGAGCACGATATCCGCGGCTTCAATAGCCGCGTCCGACCCCAGCCCGCCCATGGCAACGCCCACATCGGCCCGCGCGAGAACCGGGGCGTCGTTGATGCCGTCGCCCGCAAACAGCACTTTACCCTTGCTCTGCTTCGACAGCGCCTCCAGCTTGACGACTTTGCCGCCGGGGAGCAACTCCGCATGCACTTCATCCAGTCCCAGCTGCCCGCCTATTGTTTCCGCCACGGGTTTGCTGTCTCCGGTAAGCATGATGAGTTTACGGATACCCGTTTTTCTCAGTTCCCGTACCGCGCTTTCCGCATCCTTCCTGATTTCGTCCGCAATCACGAGGTAACCGGCATATTTGCCGTCCACGGCCACATACACGGCTGTTCCAATATCTTCGGCCTTGTCAAAGGGAATATTCTCCCTTTCCATAAGTTTATCGTTCCCCGCGAGAACCTCCTTCCCGCGGACCCTGGCTTTTACGCCGTGTCCCGGTATTTCACCGCAGCTTTCAATTTCACTTCGGTTTACTTCCCTGCCGTACGCCCGCAGGACAGACAGGGCGACAGGATGGTTTGAAGAGCTTTCCGCGTATGCGGCATATTCCAAAAGCGTCTCCTCGCCCATAGTCAAAGCGGCAATCCTGGTCACCTGAAACACGCCTCTGGTCAGCGTGCCTGTCTTGTCGAATACGACGGTGTCCACGGTATTCAGCGCTTCGAGATAGTTGCCGCCTTTGACGAGTATGCCGTTCCTCGATGCCGCGCCGATGCCGCCAAAGAATCCCAGCGGAACAGACAAAACCAGGGCGCACGGACAGGAAACCACCAAAAACACCAAAGCCCTGTTGATCCAGTCCGTAAAGGCTCCCTGCAAAACCAGCGGCGGCACGACCGCCAAAGCCAAAGCGGTCAGAACCACCGCGGGGGTATAGTACCGGGCGAATTTCGTTATAAGGCTCTCTGTAGGCGCCTTCTTTTCGGACGCATTCTGCACAAGATCGAGTATCCTTGAAACGGTGGACTGGCCAAAGTCCGCTGTCACTTTAACGGCCAGTAATCCGTTTATGTTTATCGAGCCTGATAAGACTTCGCTTCCAACGGCAACCTCCCTCGGCAGGGATTCGCCGGTCAGCGCGGACGTGTCCAGCGCGGACGCGCCTTCGGCGACGATGCCGTCCAGCGGTATTTTTTCGCCGGGCTTGACGACGATGGTGTCCCCTATGTGAACCTCCTCCGGCGATACCCTTTTGACCTCGCCGCCGGCCTTGAGATTCGCATAGTCCGGCCGGATATCCATCAGTGCGCCGATCGACCTTCTGGAACGGTTTACGGCAATCTGCTCAAAGAACTCCCCCAGCCGGTAAAACAGCATGACCGCCACGCCCTCGGGAAACTCTTGTATCGCAAACGCGCCGATTGTCGCAATGCTCATCAGGAAGTTTTCGTCGAACACCCTGCCTTTTATCATGTTTTTTGCCGCTTTCAAAACGACGTCCGCCCCTGCCAGCAGGTAGCCCGCCAGATACAGCGCAAACCCGATCCAGAACGGAAACCCGCCCGCCAGCGCAGCCGCAAACGCCAAAAGGCCCAGCACAAACCGTATTGCTTTGCCTTTGGGGATGGTGGTTTTCTCTGAAGCCGGTCCTTCCCTTGTCCCGCTTTGGGTTATCTCAATATCAGGCTCAATCTGGCGGGCAATTCTTTCCGCCTGTCCTGTGATGCTCTTTGCCTCATGCTTGTTATTGATATGGATAGTCAGTCGCTTTGAAACAAAATCGACGGAAGCCGATTGCACGCCGGCAATGCCTTTCACCGCATTTTCTATTTTCGCCGCGCAATTGGCGCATGCAAGACCTGAGAGGTACAGAACAGTTTTATCCGTACCGGGGACGCTCCACACGTTCCCATGCCTTCCAGCCCCTTCTCCGGCGGCGGAGGTGCAGCATGCACAATCCAGCCCTTCTGCACAAGTAGCTTCCATTTCCCCCGCACCCATGACACAACCCCGCTTTCCAAGTTCAGTTTTTATTGCCTGTCTTCGTTAATATGGGTCAGGCCCTGGTCGAATATCTGTTTGATGTGCTCGTCGTCCAGCGCGTAAAAAACGATTTTGCCCTCTCTCCGGTACCTGACCAGGCGCGCCTGCTTCAGCACCCGCAACTGGTGTGAAATGGCGGATTGCGTCATGTTCAGCAGGGCCGCGATGTCGCACACGCACATCTCGGCTTCAAAGAGCGCGCAGAGTATCCTAATCCTCGTCGAATCCCCGAAGACCTTGAACAATTCCGCGAGTTCGTACAGGCTCTCTTCATCGGGCATCGCCTCTTTAACCCGGTTCAAAGTCTCTTCATGGATGACCGTGCAGTCGCATCTTGGAATTTCCGGCCTGGTTTCGTTCATCATTGGTACCTCTTTAATCATTTTCGCGTTCGATTGTTCATATGAACAATCGTTCATATGTCTGGGTATATTATATGCGGTTAGGGGAGCGGGCGTCAAGATATGTAATAAAAAAGCTGACCAACTGTCAGCATTTTATATATTTTCCGTTTTCCTGCTTTCACCTTCACTCGCCGATTTCGAGAATATCAAAAAACGTTTCCTGGGCGTTCTCTTCCGAGACGACGGTTCCGTGCGTATTGTTCTCGCCGATAAGCACGATTCTGGGTTTATGCTCCGGTACTTCCTCAGCTTCGATCTGGCAATACGCGATGATGATGACCCTGTCGCCGACATGCACCAGCCGCGCCGCCGCGCCGTTCATGCAGATGCCGCCCTTCCCCCTCGGGCCTGGTATCACGTAGGTTTCCAGCCTGTTGCCGTTGTCGATGTCCAGCACGTGCACCAGCTCGTATTCAAAAAGCCCGGCGGCCTCCATCAATTCCGCGTCGATGGTGATGCTGCCGACATAATTCAGGTTGGCTTCGGTCACCGTGGCCCTGTGTATCTTCGACTTCATCATGGTTATGATCATTGTCCGTCCTCCGGAAAAGTGAAATTATCGATGAGCCGCGTCCTGCCGATCTTCACCGCGACGGCGGTGAGCACCGCCTGCTCTATCTTCTCAACCGGCTGTAGCGTCACGGCGTCCACGACCTCCACATAGCCAATCTGCGCCAGCGGTTCCGCTTTGATTCCGTCCGTAATCATGCGCTTTATGGCCGCTGCGTCCCGCTCGCCGTCCTGCATCGCCTGCTTTGCGCAAAAAAGGCTTTTCGAAATGACAAGCGCCGCCTGTCTTTCCTCTGCGGAAAGATAGGCGTTCCTCGAGCTCATGGCAAGGCCGTCCTTCTCGCGCACGATCGGGCAGGGCACGATTTCAAGGCCGAAGTTCAGGTCCTGCACCATCTTTTTGATGATCGCAAGCTGCTGCGCGTCCTTTTGCCCGAAATACGCCCTGTCAGGCTGTATGATGTTAAACAGCTTGGCAACGACAGTGCATACGCCCCTGAAATGCCCGGGGCGCTGAGCGCCGCAGAGCACGTCGCCAAGTTCGTCCACGTCCACATGCACAAGATGTGGCGGGATATACATATCCTCCGGCGTTGGGGCGAATACAAGACCGGCACCCAAACCGCCGCAAATCACAAGATCGCGCTCCATGTCCCGCGGATAACTGTTATAATCCTCATTCGGCCCGAACTGTATCGGGTTAACGAATATGCTCACCACGGTCCTGTCGTTCTCTTCCGCAGACTTTTCGATCAGGCTCATGTGCCCTTCATGCAGGTAGCCCATGGTAGGCACAAGCCCTATGGAAAGATCCTGCGCCTTCCATTGCCTGATGACCTGTCTCGTTTCATCTATTTTCGATATGCATCGCATTGTATATCCCCCCGTTTTTCAACCGTTTTCGAGCAGGCCGGCATCCATGGTGAAGGAATGCTCCGCGTCAGGAAAGGCGCCGCTTTTTACTTCGTCAATGTATTTGCCCACGGCCTCGCGCATAGTCGCGCCCGCATCCGCGAACACCTTGGCAAACTTCGGGCGGATGTCCGCGAAAACCCCGAACATGTCGTTGCAGACCAGCACCTGCCCGTCGCACCCCGCGCCCGCGCCAATGCCGATGGTGGGAATCGACACCGCTTCGGTGATCTTCTGCGCCAGCTCTTTGGGCACGCACTCGAGCACGATGGAAAACGCCCCGGCATCCTCCAGCCTTTTCGCGTCCTCGATGATTTTTCTGGCGGGGTCCGCCTGCCGCCCCTGCACCTTGAACCCGCCGAACATGTTGACCGACTGCGGCGTCATGCCCAGGTGCCCCATCACCGGTATCTGCGCCTGGACGATTCCTTCTATCTGGGGCAGTACGCGAACGCCGCCCTCCAGCTTGATTGCCTCGGCTCCGGCCTCCTGCACCAGCCTGCCCGCGTTCTTGATCGCGTCGTACACGGACGCCTGATAGGACATGAACGGCATGTCCCCCACAAGCAGAGCGTTTTGCACGCCTCTGCGTACGGCCTTCGTGTGATGGATCATGTCTTCCATGGTCACGGACAGCGTATCCTTGTATCCCAAGCACACCATCCCAAGCGAGTCGCCCACCAATATGCTGTCAATGCCGCTATTGTCTATCAGCTTTGCCGTGGAATAATCATAGGCGGTGAGCATTGTCAGCTTTTCGCCTTTTGCTTTTGCCTTCTGGAATGTGGCAACAGTTGTTTTCATAATGCATTCCACCTTTTCAGTCCTTAGCCTGGTTCATGTTAAGGAGTATCTCCCTCAGTTTCGCATAGTCCCTGCCGGGGTGTTTTCCCTGCGCAATCTCGATAAGCCGCATGCTCAAAAGCGGATACACGCCCTGCATCGCTTCCGGCAGTACGTCCGCGTGCTTTTGGACAGTACCGGTATCGTTGCGCTCGACCGGGCCGGTCAGCGACTCCGAAAAACCCTTGTGCATAATATTGCCGATGTTGCCGTATATCAGCGGCGCCGCCGCCTCCATCGCGCTTTCCATACCGATGCCGCAACCGGCGAAGCAGTCGAACCCCAAACTCAGCAGCGCAAGCGCCAGATTGGACACGGTCACATTGGCAAGATGGTAGAGCGTTTTATCCTCAGGATTAATAAGCAGCGTTTTGTTTCCGGTTTTGGCAAACAACCCGCAAACCTCGCTAAGCCTTTCCCCGTCCCCTTCGATGGTAAAGTACGCGTTTTCCAGACCGGCCGTGCTGCCGTCCTTTAGCGAAAAAGCAAACATCGGATGCACGGAGTATGCGTATGCGCCATGCTCCGTCGCACCGGAAAATACCTCCGAGGACAATGCCCCGCTCGTATGGCAGATGATGCGGTTATCGATATCAAAGCGCGCCAGCCTGTCCCACACCCACCCAATCTGCCCGTCGGGCGTGGTAATGAAGATGATGCCGCACGCTTTAACCAGCGCGCCGATATCCGTAAAACAATCCGTCGAAGTTATGCGGGCGGCATCCCGCGCCGACCCGGCGCTTTTGCTCAGATACCCCGCGACCGGTAGCCCTCCGGCTTTAAGATACGCGCCCAGCGTGACCCCTACTTTGCCCGCGCCGATAAACCCGATCCGCTGTCCTGATATTCTGTTCATAACATTTCCTAGCATCGCTGTTTAAAATCTTTCATTTTTAAAGCGGCGTACCCATGGCACACCGCTTTCCCTTACGCGAATGCTCTCCTGATGCCTTGTGCAACATCGTAGAACGGCCTGTAACCACAGCAGCGCAATAGCGGCAAAGGCACGCAACCCATCCGCCGCCGGTTTCCGCGCCAAAGCCTACTCTGCCAGAATCATAAAGAGATTGTATACCAGGTCCAGGGAAAAAGCAACCTTGGTTATAAAAAATGAAAGGAGCTAGGCCATATCCTGCATAAGTTAATTTTTTTCTCAAAAAATCGACGAAATCTTTTGTTTGTGTTTCTGATTAAAATGCGGTAGTATGTATGCAGCCCTGTTGTTTTTTATAACATGAATGCGTATGTTATAAAAACGGGTTCACAAGCATATGTTTCTGCGCCAATAATAAAACATGGCGGTTTTTCAAGCAAATGGCAGTTGTTCATCGATTATTTAAACAAGCACTGCCATGCATCCTTTTATTTTATTCGGAACCACACTGCTTCATACGCGGTATTATTATATACTTAAACAGGCAAAAGATAAGGAGTGGAATCACATGGCAAATAAAAAATTTTCCGATATTACGCCGAGAATATTATCGATGACCGAAATGTGCCTGAAAAACAGCGCAATCGATCCTGCACTTTACGGAAAATATGAGGTAAAGCGCGGACTGAGGGATATCAACGGAAAAGGCGTGCTGGCCGGTCTTACCGAAATCGGCGAGGTACGCTCCTATATCATCGAGAACGGTGAAACGGTTCCCTGCGAAGGCAAGTTGTTTTACCGCGGCATCGATATCGAGGACATCGTGCAGGGTTTTATTGAGGAAAAGCGTTTCGGTTTCGAGGAAGTCACCTATCTTTTGCTGTTCGGCGAACTGCCTTCGGCGGATGAGCTTAAAGATTTCCAGAACATACTTGCCGAATACAGGACCCTGCCCACAAGCTTCGTACGCGATATCATCATGAAGGCGCCCAGCCAGGACATGATGAATACCCTGGCACGGAGCGTGCTCACCCTCTATTCCTACGACGACAGGGCGGACGACGTTTCTATCCCGAATGTGCTCCGGCAATCGCTCCAGCTCATCGCCCTGTTCCCGCTGCTGTCCGTCTATGGTTATCAGGCGTACAGGCACTACCATGACAACCAGAGCCTGTTCATCCACGCCCCGAATCCCGAACTGTCGACCGCCGAAAATATCCTTCATCTCCTGCGCCCAGACAGCAAATATACCGAACTGGAAGCACGCATACTGGATCTGGCCCTGGTGCTGCATGCTGAACATGGCGGCGGTAACAACTCCACATTCACGACGCACGTTGTTTCATCTTCGGGAACGGATACCTATTCCGCTGTCGCGGCCTCGCTGGGCTCCCTCAAAGGCCCAAAGCATGGCGGCGCGAATATCAAGGTCATCCAGATGTTCGAGGATATGAAGCAAACTTTGAGCGACTGGACCGACGAGAAAGAAGTACGAAATTATCTCAAGGCGCTTTTGAACAAGCAGGCTTTTGACAAAGCGGGCCTTATATACGGCATGGGACATGCCGTATATTCCCTGTCCGATCCGCGCGCGAACATCTTCAAGGGCTTTGTCCAGAAGCTGTCCGAGGAAAAGGGACTCCACAGGGAATTCCAGCTTTACTCGCTGGTGGAGCGCCTGGCGCCCGAGGTCATAGCAGAGGAACGGAGAATCTACAAGGGCGTCAGCGCAAACGTCGATTTCTACAGCGGTTTCGTCTACGGCATGCTGGACCTGCCCCATGCGCTATACACCCCCATATTCGCCATTGCGCGCATCTCAGGCTGGAGCGCGCATCGCATCGAGGAGCTTATCAATGCGGGCAAGATCATCCGTCCCGCCTACAAAAACGTTGCGGAGTATAAAGAATATGTTCGGCTAAGTGACAGGTGACAGACAAACCCTGACCGAATGAAACCATCAAGCCCCTGTATCCGGCACTTGCGGATACAGGGGCTTTTAATTGCATCAATATTTGTCTGTCCGGCAGCAGTGCCGCCCCTATGATAGCATTTATACTTATAACACCGTTTTTCAGCATATAGGCAGATAATCTATATATTATGCCCGTTTGTAACTCCTTATGTTTACTGCGCATAAAAATATAGGAGCATGTGCAGTTCTTTTAGGAGGTTTCGTGTTTATGGGATTTCACAAATTCAAGCCCTTCCCCAGCAGTTATCATGCAAGAAAATTCGGCCAGTTCATAAAACCGGTATGGGATGGCGGTCACTGGGACGATTGTTTTTGCTGCGACTGCGATTGTCCGCCGGGTCCTCCGGGCCCCAGAGGACCGAAGGGCCATGATGGCCATCCTGGTCACAAAGGCGCAACAGGCGCTACCGGTGCAACAGGCGCTTCGGGTGATTTAGCGCAGCTCAGAGCCATCCAGGCCCAGCTTGTTAACGGCGGCGGGGATGTCATCGCGGATGGCGCCAGAATCGTATTCGATACGGTGAACGATCAAAGCCCGGATATCACCTACAATGCTCTGACAGGGGAGTTCACCTTAAATGCCGAGGGCAACTATCTTGTAACGTGGTGGGTCGCTACGGACGGTACGCTCGGAGCCCCCAACGTGACGTTTGCGATCCGGCAAGGCTTGCTGAATATTCCGAGTTCTTCGCCGCTGGTTACAGGACATGTGAGCGGCTCCGCCTTCTTAACGGTGACCTCGACCCCTGCGGTAGTGACTCTTGAAAACAATACGCAAGACACCGTTCTTTTTGCCAGTACGCCCGTTCAGGCAAACATCATCATCGCTAAAGTAAGGGTATAAACATTGATTATTATTAAGGCTGCTCCGTTCGGGGCGTCTTTTTTTTGCCTGGTTCTTAGCACTTGCAAAAACCCCTCTGCCTTGTTCTTCTTCATATATTTTCGCATCCATGCTTATTGTAACTCCATATGCCACGTGTTCATACCATGTAGAAGCCACAAAACCGTTTGATAATCGCTATCTCTGTAGAATGAGCGCCCGGATACCAGTGCAACGATACAGACTTTTTAAAACTGTCAGAGCATGGGTGCCGCTATACGGTATCAGGGAAAACCGCCCTATACAGAAAAATCAACAGGTTTTCTTTAGGAGGACTATAAATGCCAAACATTGCTCTACAAATTCAGCTGACAACCGCCAATGCAATAACGCCCGGATCACCGGTGATCTTCAACGAAACTGTATATACGGCGGGTAATATCAGCTATAACAACGTTACAGGTGTAATTACTTTAAACGAAGCGGGAAGATATATTTTTAACTGGAATGTATCGACACAGACATCTATTTCAAGCGCAATCGTGTTTGCGCTATCTTCTTCCCAGGGGGATAACCTTCCCGGAAATTCGCCGATAAAAACAGGTGAGGCGGTCGGGATCGGGATTATCGACGTCACTACGGCGCCTGTCACTGTCAGGCTTCTTAATGAGAGCGGCTCAAATATATTTTTGTCTTCGTCCGTGCCCATAAAGGCCACTCTTGTGGTGGTAGAAGACGATGTCGGCGGTGCGACCGGTGCTACAGGTGCAACGGGCGCTACCGGACCGACTGGTCCGACCGGCAACACAGGTAACACAGGCGCAACGGGCGCTACCGGCGACACAGGCGCGACAGGCGCTACCGGCGACACAGGCGCTACCGGCGCTACCGGCGACACAGGCGCTACCGGCGCTACCGGCGACACGGGCGCTACCGGCGCTACCGGCGACACGGGCGCAACCGGCGCTACCGGCGACACGGGCGCTACCGGCGCGACCGGCGACACGGGCGCTACCGGCGCTACCGGCGACACAGGCGCTACCGGCGCTACCGGCGACACAGGCGCG
>JBMOLJ010000098.1:0-4298 GCA_049324235.1 Bacillota bacterium | reverse complement strand
GGGTACAGTCCAATCCGCGGCTCTTAGCAGTACTGTTTCGCATAGACATGCCATTTACGCGCTATTGCACTCTTTTAAATAGCCATTCGTTGTCAGCCATTCCCTTGATTTCGCTTTAACCTCGGGCGGCGCGCTGCTTATGAGCAAAATCTCTTTATGCACTTCCGCCCAAAACATGCTTTCGTTTTCGTCCTGGTTCCCGGCTGTGTCATCGTCTCTATCAAACGGCAGGGTATCGGCTCTTCCTAAAAAACAGCCTGCAAGCTTCATAACCTTTCTCTCCTTTTGAGATTACTCCTCGGTTATCCTAATAATCAACACAGCAAATCTTTACAATCACTGTTTCTCAAATTGCTAAAAAGCCCTTGCATGCATTCCTCCACACCACTACTTTGAGCATTTTCCCCTCTGCTTTTTGCTGCAGAGCCAAGCCTGTGGCGCGCCTTATACATCTCCAATGCTTCCATCCATCCCGCCAGCCGATGCTCAAGTGCATACAGCGATATTGCAGCAAGCTTTTTACGCAAAAACGGTATCGCCTGGAATGATCGAACGCCTGCGCCCATCCGGTACGCAGGCGCTCGATGGTGCTTCATACTCAATTTAAATCAGGAATTCAATAACAAAAATACTGGTTTCCGACCTTTTTCCACAGACCTTTGCCCTGCCGGAATTCGCTCTGCCATACTACCTTCGCCGGGCAGAACCGCTCCCCGTTCAGCACGCGCTTTGCATTTGCGATTGCACGCGCATTGGGCGTTTTTTTGATCATGCCGCTCGTTACGCATTCGTACTGCCCCCGTTGGTAAATGACGCCTCTCAACGTGTCCGGGAACCGGCTGTCATTCATGCGGTTGATCACTACGTTGGCAACCAAAAGCTGCATTTCATCGCTGCACCAATCGCTCCCCGCCTCAGCGTATACGAGTCTGGAAAGAAGATCCAGGTCAGCCTTTGAATATGGCAAAGTCGGCTTGGGCGTAGGTTTGGGAGTTGGCTGTGTTGTCGGCTTTACTGTTGGCTTTGCCGTTGGTTCGGGCGTTGGTTCGGGCGTTGCTGTTTGTGTCGCTTTATCGGTGAGCAGGAGCGGATCATACCTCGCAACTGCCGCCGTTTGCTCTTCTGCGGCTGCTTGCTCCGATATCCCGATTATGCACAAACATATCGCGATACACAAATATGTCAGCCACAGCCTATAACTCGATTTATTCATTCAGCCTCCTGATCTTCATCTTGAGTTTCCGGCACATATCACACCATTGGTATTTTGTTTACCTGCCTGTATGGCATATGCGGCTATATTGCGCCATTGCTTTTTGCTGGTATAAATCATCGTGTTATATTAAGTGTGTCCACAATATCCTCTGTGTAAACCAGGAGCCGGCAATGAATATTGATATATGTTGTCAAATTTTTCCGTTATTGAATGGCCTTCGATTAACTCAGAAAGTATCGTCAGCAGGCCCTCTTGCGCCTGGCGTGTGCCGGATCACCTTGCCTGCCGTATGTTTTTCCGCCCGCGCTTGTGTTTCGTCAGGATTTCACCGTGCCGTAATCCTTCTTTGGTTTGCCCTCCCCGAAAACGGCTTGTCTTTTGAGTTAAAATGGTAGTGTGATTTATCCATACTTCTTTTCCCCTATTCAGGCCGTGTAAGCAACACGGCCTTTGCGACTTTATTGAAATAAAAGGCATTGACAATTTGTATTAACGTGTGTATACTATCCGCCGCACCGGCGATCTCTTTCCTGTAAAGGCCCGCGCTCTTGCGCGGCCTTTGCGCATGTTTTACGATTCCTTGCTCAAATTGTTGACATTGTTTACCTTTTAGGGGTAGTATGTAGGGGGTGAAAATGGTCCAGGTTTTGCATTGGCTGTGTTGGCGCACGGCCTTTGCTTTTTAAACTATTACCAACTTAACATTCGTTAAGTTGACACGCATGCTTTTAAATCGATAGCATGATAATGGTTTGTTGCAGCTTGGTCGCGTTTTAAACGCGGCCCTTGCTCTTTTTGTGGCGAATGCACTCCGCACCCCGCCTTAACGCGCTCCGATGAGAATGCTGGCAATCATTCAAGCCAAGCATATACTAGTTTTTTGAGTTTTGAGACCGCAGCATGCTGGTTGGAACATTTCTCTTGATTTCAAACCGCCTACAAAACTATAAAACCCCGCAAAGCCATAAGGCTTTGCGGGGAGAGGAGGAGCGACCGAGCGGCGCGAAAAATCCCTGCATCGCACAGCGATCAGGGATTTTGAGTGGAGCGAAGTCCGCTCCGACAAGGTGGCGTGCCTGGAAGGATTTGAACCCTCGGCCTTTTGGTCCGTAGCCAAACGCTCTATCCAGCTGAGCTACAGGCACAAGTATCGTTTCGCACCATGTTATTATAATGGAACCGCCGATACTTGTCAACTACCTGATACCCGCGGCTGACATACTTCATGCTGTCAGTCATACTCGCGCGACCCGCACCGTATGCAACAGCCCTGCTCCGCATTGAAACAGTTTTCGCAAACGTATTGCATGCATTCAGGGCACAGAGCCATACTGCGGGACGCACCTTTCCCACTGCAGATGCCGCATTGCGCTTCACCCATCGTTGAGGCCTCCTTCATTTATATCCAATGTTAGTATGCACATGAATCCGTTTCTCAAACATATATAAACATATATTCTACAAAGCTTGTGTTGCTCTGGCTCGCCCTAGCCGCAGTACAGCGCGTTTTGGGACAAAACCGCCAACTCCCTGCGTCCAAGAACATAGAAAAGGCCACGGTCTTTTTTTGCAGCAGTCCGGTTTGATTCTGTATTTCCGGGAAATATCCTTGACGGCATGCGAATCGGCGTGATTGGCGCGGTATCCCAATTTTTTACCTCCTTTCCGCATTATCCTACTGTATTAACACTCCGGCACCCTTACACAAAACAGCCGGTTTTCGTCTTGCCCAAACTGCTTTAAGCGCCTTTAACTAAAGGTGTTTTTTTTAATGAATCCGGCGGCTTAATATGGTATACTTAAGCAAATACCCGTATCGGGCTTTTACATTTCACGGCTGAACCTCGTAATACAATCCTGGCCGTAAAACGCCATCACGTGTTTTTACAGGATGAATAAGCATTGTTCCATCAGGGTAAATACGGTTTGAAAAGCAGAATTCTCAGCATTGTTTTCTGTTCTGCGCGCTGTTTAACGAAGCAGGCAGATGAACTGAGATATACAACGACAAAACACACAAAGGAGTGATTCATAATGTTTTGCAGTAAGTGCGGCAGGCAGCAGGCCGAAAACGCCGTGTTCTGTTCTTCCTGCGGCGCCCCTTTGCCCAAGCAGGGCGAGGCTGCGCCCCAGTCCGCAGGCGTGCAACAGACACCCCAAAACACTGTCCCGCCGCCCAATATTCCCCCCGCACCTGCCGCAACAAACATGCCGCCCACACCGCCTGCACCCGCCGTAAACCGGCCGCCTGCACCGTCCGGCCCGCCAAGGAAATCAAACACCAGGTTCTACATATTTCTGGGCGTGGCCGTGGTTGTGCTCATCGGCATTGCAGTAACCCTGTTTATTATCCTGCCCCAGTCCCGGCAGGCTTCCGCAACGCTTCCATCCGCAAGCCCTGCGGGCACTGCATCAGCCTCCGCAACCCCCATCCCCGCCGATACAGCGGCAACGCTTCGCGTATACGCTGCTCCAACCTTTGATACCGGTACATCCATAGCCTCGGTTCTGACCGGTAAGACCTGGGTGCTTGCAGGTGTGGCCCACAATCCCGATCAGACATATGGCGAGGAGGGGCAATTGAACCTCGACGATTTCACCGGTAACACGGTACGGCTGGAGTTCTCCGGAAATACACTGACCATAAACGAAAACACCGCTGCGGACGGAGCCGCCCCGCAAAAGCTGGACTATACGGTCTCGGATCAGAACTTCTGTGAAACCACACACGGACAGGACAAGTACATGCGGTTTTATCTGGGCAAAGACGGGAACCTATACAGAACGTATATGGAAGGCAATGATGCATGTTCGGACTATACGGTTTTCACGCCGTCTTCATAATACGGATACTGGTACGCGCAGTGATGTAAAATGAATAAACGCGTTTGCTTCTGATAAGGGCGCCGTGCTTTACGGCGCTTCTTTTCTTCCCGCAAAATAAAAACTCCCGCCTTTTCTTCTCACACATCATCTCGCCGGATATCGTACCGTTTCAGGCATTTTTCTCTTATAATCTTACATAAACTTGTTTTGCTCCACAATATATTGTGTATTATAATGGTAATTGCACAATATATTG
>JBMOLJ010000097.1:0-4413 GCA_049324235.1 Bacillota bacterium | reverse complement strand
CCGCTTTAGCGGCGGCCAGTGAAAGTAATGCGATTGGCGGACCATTCAACGCGTCTTAAGACGCTGGCCTGTAATATGCCCTTTTAGGGCTAGTGCATACCACCAGTTCAACTGGTGGTTTTGATTTGATATCTCGAGTGGTGATTCCTATTTCAATCCACGCACCCGCGAAGGGTGCGACTCAGCACAAGCTGGACAGCGTCAAGCGTGACCTGATTTCAATCCACGCACCCGCGAAGGGTGCGACCTTCCTGGTAAAGCGGGTGTGTTTGCAGCTTCTTATTTCAATCCACGCACCCGCGAAGGGTGCGACGGCGGAATATAAGCGCATTTTACTGTTTGCCCAGCTCAGTTAAGAGGATTTCACTAAAAAACAGAGGCATATTCGTTTATTTTATACCATTTGGGGTGCGAACCTCCCAGGGAAACAGTGTGCGCTTGGGGTTCGCAGAGCTTCACAAAACCATGGGCGCATCAGGATCATATGTTGGTTTTGCGCCTATATGTTCCACTTTTCGGTTCCAGTTCTTTCCCAAATTGTAATAGCGCAAACTGTCCTTTTCAGGATCGATAATTTTATTAAGCTTGTTTTTGAGATCAGCTAACTGCGGAGGATCAAGTTTACATTCAAAAACCGAGTTTTGCACTCTCTGCCCAAAATTTACGCATTGCTTGGCAATCCGTCTCAGCCGCGCCCTTCCTTCCGGCGTTTCCGTGTTCACATCGTAGGCGATTAATACCATCATATAATCATCATCTCATTTCCATAAAAATGGCGGATACTCGTTAATGTCACCGCGGATAAATCTTGCCATCAACAGCGCCTGTGCGTAGGGAAGGAGGCCTATCGTCATTTTCTCCTTAAGAAAGGGATGCGCTATTTCTTCCTGTTTACGCTTCTGCCATGCTTCAAGCACGCCCTTACGGGCGTCAGGTTCCAACAATACCGCCCCGTTTTCCATGCAGATGAATTCCTTTGCGGTAATCTGCCTGCGGTTTATCAGGGTCAGCGCAGTCCGTTCCGCCAATATCGTTCTGAATTCTTCCACCATATCAAGTGCAAGGGAGGCTCTGCCCGGCCGGTCCCTGTGTAAAAAGCCGGCATAGGGGTCCAGGCCCACTGTCTCCAGCGCAGATTCCGCATCATGAGCCAAAAGCGTATACAGGAAGGAAAGCAGCGTATTGAGGCAGTCCGTTGGAGGCCGCCGGTTGCGTCCACGCATATAGAAGTCATCCTTTTGAAACAGGATCAACTGGTCAAATACGCTGAAATAATCCCTTGCGCCCTCCCCCTCGATTCCCCGCACCTGTGCAAGGGTGGATACGGTGAGCACTTCCTGCGCATACTGTTTGAGCCGTTGCATGGCACATTCGACCAAATCCTTATCCACCTTGTCACCGTAATCGCTGACAAGGCGCCTTAAGGCGGCCCTTGCATTCAACAGCTTGGCAAACACGATATTCCTTGCCGGCATCAAACTCTTTCCTTCGTCATCCGACATGCGATACTGCGCTTTCCGCAGCAGAATATTGCCGTGCACCCTGCCGGATACCCTGGCCAAAAATTTCCCGTATTCACTCACGAAGGAAAGCATCACGCCGTTTTCGGAACACAGACGCATCAACGCCGGGCTTGCCCCCCTGTATCCAAAGCTCACGACACTTTCAAAGATGTGGACCGGCCTTCGGACGGTGCCGTTCGTTTCAGACTGAATCACAATATTATTGCCCTCCGCGGCCAAATACGCATCCGGACTGGTTACATACAGGACATTGAGCAATTGCCTCACATCATCCCTCCTCGTTCACCGCCCGCAACAGGTATTTTTGAACCGCCTGTCCGTTTTTTGTCTGGGGCAGGCATTGTACAGCCAGAGAACACGCCTTGCAGTGCTTGCCCGCGCTGGGCGGCGGAGTGATGCCGGAATCAAAGACCCTGTGCATTTCATCCGCCAGCGCATACACTTGTTTGCGCAGATCATCGCCGAGTTCTACCGCGATCCGGTGCCTCGTCTGGCCATAATAGACCGACCCGCTTTTGACCGGCACCCCATGCTTTTCCTCAAGGCACATCGCCTGCGCGCATAACTGCAGACAGTCACAGTAGGTGTTTTTGGGACGGCCGCGTTTATACTCCACCGGGACAGGCCTGAAAAACCCTTTGCGGTGTTTGAGTTCAACGGCGTCAGCCGGATTGTCGACCCTTTCATACTCCACGATGTCACATACACCGTAAAATCCAAGCAGACCGGAGGATACGGGCACAGCACGCACGATGAGGGTATTGTGCCTCTTTTCATAATTGAAGGGGTCGTCCACTTTTTGATGCAGTATGTTCCCTTCCATGGTCAGCAAATTATCGGTCCATTGCTGTTCGATGTGTATGAGCGCCCATTGCCGAGGGCAAAAGGCATAATGCTGTATGCCGGACAGAGCCAGGTACTCTTCCTCCGTAAACATAGCTACACTCTTTCGATCAGCGTTACACCTGCCGGCACGCCCTCCCTGTCGATGCTGATGCGGTAATCGGCAAACTTCCGCGGGGCCTTCGTCTCGTCCGTGCGGCCGGTCCTGATCAGATCAAAAAGCTTGTGGGCGGGCGCGTTCCCCAGCGCGGAATCATGCTTGAAGATGATGAGTTTGCGTAATGCCATTTTTCCCCGCGCCGCCGAATGATCGTGTTCAAACATGTTTTCCATGGCTTCCCAGAGGAGTTCCAGGTCGCTTTCGCTAAAACCGGTGATGCCGCCGTTTTTTTGCGCGAACATCGCGGACACATAGCCGTCCATGCGGTACAGCCCGTAGGGCACGATATGCTTGCGGCCCATGGTGTTGGTGTTCGCGCTGTCCTTTTCGCTGGTCACCGATACCCGTGTAATGGTGATTTCCTGTGGGAAAACGGGATCGATGCTCTTGGCAAACCCCATCTGCACCGGCCCGCGTATCTGCCCGTAATTGCCAATGTTGGACGCAGCGCCAACGGAAATCACCGCGCCGAAAGCGCGTACGTCATAATATTGAGCACATATCCATTGCGCAACGGTCGGCGCATCCTTCTTGACGATTTTACCCTTGTCCAGTTCAATGGCCGTTTCCTCAACAGCCCGCTCGATCTTGCGGTTGATCAATATATTGTCCTGCTTGATGAGCATATGGTATCCATCCTGATCCTGCATCTTCATGTCGATGTAATCACGTATCTTGCGCTTGATGCATACGTCGGTCACCAGGCCCTGTCCGGTTTCAAAGTCCACGCGCGGCATGTTCCCGGCATCGGGGTCGCCGTTCGGGTTCCCGTTCTCCACATCAAAGAACAGCACGAATTCGTAGCGGTTTGCAATAGGATTGTTCAACTTGGGCATCCTGTACACGTCCGGTTCCGCTTGCCTCCCGTGCAGGGCCGCAGGTAGTCCGCAGGGAGCATCTGATCCTTTGTCCGGGCGGGGCGGTTTCCGGCGTGGACGTCAGCGGAGGCAGCCCGGGTACACAGAATACCGATATCATCCGCCCGGGCGCCGCGGAATATCCTGTATATGGCCTCCTCCTCACAGGCGGCAGTTTCTTCGGGCTGCCGGCGTCCGGCGGGGTAATGCGCTGGCTCGTTGAGCAAGGGATCGACAATGTACCGCTCGTACCCGCGGCAGTCATCTTCGATCTTTTATATTCTAAGGGTGCAGCGCCCGATGCGGATGTGGCCTACGCCGCCTGCAAAGCGGCAAACTCTGGCCCTGTGCCTGAAGGGAATGTGGGCGCCGGAGCGGGAGCGACAGTCGGGAAAATCTACGGTAGGCCGATGAAGAGCGGGCTGGGCGCCGCATCGCTGCGCATTCCGGGCGGCCCCGTGGTGGCGGCCCTGGCGGTGGTCAACGCTTTGGGAGACATATGGGATCAGGGGCGTATCGTCGTGGGGGCGCTGCGCCCCGACGGAACCTTCGTCAACCAGACCCGCGCCATGCTGGACGGCGTGCCGTCGCCGCTTTTTTACCAGAGCACCACAATCGCCGTGGTGGCTACGACTGAGCGGCTGACCAAGGCCGAGGCCAACCGCGTTGCAAAGCTCGCCGACGACGGAATGGCGCGGGCCATCTCTCCCAATCACACGCAGTGGGACGGCGACACGGTTTTCTGCCTCGCGCTGGGTTCGGAAACGAGCGACATGTCCAGGGACGCCGTCGTTACGATTGTTGGCACGGCTGCCGCGGTGGTATTGGAGAAGGCCATTATACGGGGGGCGCTGGCGGCCCAACAGGGTACATACGCGCCGTAATCATAAAGGCTTATCCCTGTGCAGTAAGGCGGCGTGCATGGTATAATGAAGCAAAGTTGCACGGGATGGAGTCGCGTTACAATATGGGTAAACAAAGGTATAAAAGAACAGCCAAAGGCGGCTGCATTATGGCATCCGTCCTTTTG
>JBMOLJ010000096.1:0-4672 GCA_049324235.1 Bacillota bacterium | reverse complement strand
GGACGTACAGCGCGCGGCGGAAGAAGCGCTTACGCAAACTATGAAGGATATTCAAAGCGGGCGGCTGGGGACCGCCTATCCAAACGCCAAAGTCGGCGCTGCCGTGGCGATGGATGTGCATACGGGCGAAGTCATCTGCATGGCCAGCCTTCCCAATTACGACCCCAACCTCTTTGCAACCGGAACAATCAGCAAGGCCGACTGGGATGCGCTCTCCCCGCGTTATACCGTTGACGGCACGCTTTTTCAGGATACCGACCCCACGCTGGAGCGGCCGCTGGTAAACAACGCGGTCAGTACAGCTTTCCCGCCGGGTTCGACTTTCAAAATGGCGGTTGCCCTTGCCGGACTGACGGAGGGCGCTATTGATAAAGACGAGCAGATAGAGGATAAGGGACGCTACACGAAGTATTCAGAGACAAACGCGCCGACCTGCTGGCTGTACAGCGGTACGGGCGCTACACACGGAAAAGTGAACATCGTGGACGCGCTCGCGGTTTCCTGCAACTATTTCTTTTATGCGTTGGGTGACCGCCTGGGCGCAGACGCCATCGAAAAATATGCGCGCAGGCTCGGCCTGGGCGAAAAGACGGGCATTGATCTGCCCGGCGAGGCTGCGGGCAGCGTCGATTCCGCGACATATTACACACAGAGCCTTGAAAAGAAGATCTATAAGCTCCTCAAAGGCGCGCTTTCCGGGATGGATGAGACCACGCTGCAAAACACTGCCAAAGAGATGTCGAAAGATACCGATTTGACCCAGGTAATTGCTCAACTCAAGGCCCTGAATGTTTCGGACACGGATCTGCAGTATGCTCTCAACGATCTCATTCAGGGATACCGTTACCGTCCCGCGAACGTTTTAAGCTCCGCCATAGGCCAGGGAGGGCACACGACAACATTAATCCAGATGGCAACCTATACCGCGCAGATCGCGAACGGCGGCACGCGCGTCGTTCCCCGGCTTTTTGCAGGGACAAGAAACAACACGCCGGCGGCGCCCGCTACGGCTACAAAAGGCACGCTCGGCGTATCGCAATCCGTGCTTGATACCATACGCAGCGGCATGGAAAAAGCGGTGTCCTCCGGCACCGCCTCTTCGGCGTTTAAAGGCTGCACTATTTCAGCCGCGGGAAAAACCGGCAGTGCGCAAATGAGCGGAAAAGACGCCTGCGCCTGGTTTGTAGGCTACGCTCCCGCTGATAATCCGCAGATTGCCGTTGCCGTGCTTATCGCACAGGGCGGGCAGGGAACATATGCGGCGCCTGTGGGGCGTGCCATACTCGAAGCCTGCTTTAAGGAGGGAACCGGCACGGCCCTTACGTCCGGTTCGGGGATCACGCCCTAGCACGCGTCGTCAGGCAGCACCGTACCCGTTTTCGCGTCGATGAGCACCACAAAGTAATCCTCTGTTCTCTGCGCCCAGCCCCTGAGGTGTTCGGGCAGCTCATCGCACTCGGCTTTGAGCGCTATGGCGCGCACGCGCGCCCCGTTTTTCGCCGTCAGCTCTCCCGCAAGATAATGCCAGTCCTGTACGCCCGGCTGTTCTACGCGCCACCACGCGCCCTTTCCCAAAACGCCCTTGCGGCCGCTGCCCTCGCCCATCAATCCGTCTTCCACACCGCTTTTTGAAATATCGGAGAGCGAGAGCACCTCAATAAGCTCAGGCGTAGCCATTCCCTTACCGGCCATGGGTTCTTGTTTTTGAACGGGCATATCCATAAGCGGGAGTGCCTCTTCATTTACAGGCATTTCCTTGGACTGTGGCGCCTCTTTTTTTTCGGGCATATCCATGAGCGGCAACGGCGCTCCTTCATTAATTAGGTCTTGAGCGGGTCTGACGGACAGATCCTCCTTTGCCTGTGCAAGCAGTTCCCTGATGCGCTCATTTGCTTGCGCGGGCGGGGCTTCGGGCATGGTCATGTCCGGCATTATGGGCGCTACGGGTGGCATCATGGGCGATACCATCTGCGGCGGTTCAGGCAGCGGATCGACTGGCTTCATGTAATTGTTTCCGTCCGTTTCGCCGTACAGCCGCATATCCGCCTGGGCAAACAGCGACCGGCCGCTTGCGGGCATTTCTTTTACCGCCGGGGGTTCCTTTCGTACCGGCATGATTCTTTCCCGCGGCGGTTTTACAGGTGTGGGCCTTTTTTCGTTAGCCATCATCCGTTTAACACCCTTCGGATAGCTGTAGCCGTCCGTTTCGCCCCACAGGCGCATATCCGCCTGGGCCAGCACAGGGTTGATCCGGTCTTCCATCCTGGATTCGGGGATGTATTTCTGCGGATCCATGCCCATTTCTTTTTCGTGGATGACCAGCTTTTTTTCAGCAGGTTCTTTGACGACCGGAATAGGAACCGCACGTTGTTCCTCCGGGGCTTGAATGCCGGCTGCTTTGGGTGCCGGCGGGATGTTCGCCGGCGCTATATTGGCCGGTGCTTTCGGTACCGGTGCTGCGTTCGCCGGCGCCGTGTTTGCCGGTGTTATGGATTCTTTGGGTGCGTTGGGCTGGACCCCTGCCTTGCCGCCCTTTATTATGTACTTGACCGTTTTGTGCGCGATGCGGATACCCGTTACATCTTTTGCGCCGCCGGGATAACTCCAGTTCCCCTGCGCGTGTTTCCCCTCGGACTCCATCATGCCCAGCGCGTGTTCGCCGCTGTTTGTCATGAGCGTCACTTCCATCTGTCCCTGCGGCGCACCGTGGATTTCCACCTGCACTGTGGCCCCGTCCGCCCCGTCGTTCAGACCGCACCATCCTGCGACATTGCCTTTTACCGTATGTAACATAAGCATATTATTAAAAATCTGCAAATCTTACGCCCCCTCCAAACGATTACGATTAAATTCCCTTTGTCAGTATATGCACTTTTGCCCGTTGTTCTCCCAAATTCCGCCAATAAAAAAAGAGACGGCAAAATACCGTCTGTGGGCCGTCGACAAACCCCTTTGGGGTTTGCGACGGATTTCTGTGCGGTTAAAATACCGTCTGCGCTATGGTTTTTCGTAGATATTTATTTTACCCTTACTATGGCGGCCCTTTGCGGGAAGCGCGGCGAACAGCCGCGCCAACTCCTCAAGCGAAAGCGTTTCGGCGCGCGCATTGGACTGTATGCCGCTCTTTTCAATAGCGCTTTGGATCACGCCCTTTTCTTCATTAGGATAATATGCAAGCAGATTGTTGAGCAACGTTTTTCTGCGCATGGCAAACAGCGCGCGGACAATTTCAAAGAATGCCTGCCTGTCCGAAACATCAACAGCGGGACATTCCCTACGTGTCAGGCGAATCAGGACAGATTCCACCTTGGGCCGCGGCATGAAGCAGTTCGGGCTTACGGTGAACAGGGACTGCACCTCGCATGCGTACTGCACCGCAATGGACAACGCCCCGTATTCCTTTGTCCCCGGCCGGGCCAAGAGCCGTTCCCCCACCTCGCGCTGCATCAGGAGCACCATATGGGTAATAGGCAGGCCGCTCTCCAATAGCATCATGATGGCGGGCGTCGTGATGTTATAGGGAAGGTTTGCCGCAACCGCAAACGCCGCGTCCCCGAAGTGTTCGCGCGTGAGCTGCCGCAGGTCCTGCTTGAGGATATCGCCGTGTACGATGTGTACATTGTCAAACGCCTGCAGCGTAAAATGCAGCAACGGTATAAGGCCCCGATCCACTTCGACGGCCAGTACTTTACCGGCCCTGCGCGCAAGCTCGGCCGTGAGCGCGCCGGCCCCGGGACCGATTTCAACGCAGCAGGAATCCTTATTGAGTCCGGCGGCTTTGGCAATACCGGCAAGAATATTTGCATCAACTAAAAAGTTTTGTCCCAGTTTCTTCAATGGAACAACACTGTAATTCGCAAACAGTTCGGCAAGCACCCCCGGTGAAGTAAGCGATCCGTTGAATTCCTGCACGATAACCCCGCCTCCCTGTAAAAAATGCCGCCCCTGCTGCGAGCCGGGGCGGCATATCCTTTTTTGCTTATTTCAGGATATAAACCGTTACAGTCCTGGAGCCCCAGCTGTAACATTCATTGAAAGACTCCATAAACAGGTCGATCCTGTTCGGATAGGAATATATGAAAGCGCCTGTATCCTCTGCCACTCCGTAGCCGTACCCTTCGATATACATCCTGGTACCGTACGGAATTACGTCCGGGTTTACGGCTATGGTTCCGCGGTGGGGGTTTGTGCCGGTTGCGGTCCTGTGGCCCGTATATGTGTATGCCGTTGCGTTCAGGCGAAGGGTCTTCTTGATCTTGCTCGGGGATATATTTCCTGAAACGGCTACGCTGCCCGACGATCCTGAGGATCTGTTGGAATTCGATGTAGCCGACGAAGAAGAAGTCTTAGAAGCAACCTTTGTTCCCACCAGCACGACTTCGTTCGTTGCCACCCTTACCACGGCTGAGTCTATTTCATAGCGGGAAATTTCTTTTCCGTCTTCATAGTTAATCCTGATCTTGTGGCTTATCTTGCCGTTTACGCCGTACGTTTCGATTTTTTCCTTGCCTTTATACAGCGCGGACGACTTCTTGTAGACGGTACTGTAGGGGACCACTTCGGTCCTGGAGATATACGTGACTTCGACCACCGTGTGCGTAATGGTCATCCCTGCGCGCACCCTGGTATCCAGCGACGGGGATACGCGGTCGTTCTTGTCCGGCTTGATGCC
>JBMOLJ010000095.1:0-4712 GCA_049324235.1 Bacillota bacterium | reverse complement strand
AGCGGGATGCGCTCGCCTGTTTCATTCACGCGCAGTATGATGAACTGCCCGGGCAAACATTTTTTCGCTACGCGCGGCGCTTCAAGCTCCATCAGCACGACCTGCGCGTTTAAAGCTTTTTTGGTGATTATTTTATTCATTGTACGCAGCACCTCCGAAGTCATTCTGTCACAGTGTTAAAATAAAATCAAACAGTAAAATGATTATAATAAATAATAACGTATATGGAAAAACTTATTAATAAGGTTTAACTTTATGGCGTTAGGCTTATGAATAAAAAACCTATAACAGAGTTGCTAGGCGTGGCGTAGACCGTATCATAAGTGCTTTTAATCCGATAAACGTGATGTGAAAAACTTCACCGCCGTATCAATGACCCGCTCCGTTCCGCCGGGGATGAGGAAGCTGTGATCTGCCCCTTCGACCTCGGTGAGCATCGCGCCAAACTGCTTTGAGAAACGGCGCACGCCGTCAATGGATGCGACCTCGTCGACGGTTCCGTGAATCATCGCAAGTTCGGCCATGCCCGGACGGCAAAGTTTGAATACGTCGTAGGCATCCAGATCAGCCAGGAATTCCCGTGTGATCTTCAGGGGACGGATGTAGCCCGCCATATCCAGCATAATAAAACCCTGCGCGTCCAGCCGGGCATACTGCTCCTGCATAGTGTTCTGCCTGAATATCCCCGCCATGTCCACGGCTGCACAGCGCAGGAAGGCTTTGCGTCCCGCATGTTCCCGTGCAGCAAGATAGATAAGGTTGATGTATGCACCGAAGCTGGAAGAAAAATAAGCGATCTGCGCTTTTGGCGCTGACTGCTGTACGCGTGCTTCGACGGCGGCAAGATCGTTCAGGCAGTTCTCGATACGGAGCATTCCGCCATCCACAGGGCTCTCTCCGTGCGCGGGAAAGTCAAAGCTGTATGTCCCGATACCGTGCTTTGGCAGCACGGCTGCGATGGTTCGGGCAGTTGAACCCTCTTTGCTGCCGCCAAAGCCGTGGATGATGATGACCGCAAGCTTTTCGTCACCCGTCAGATTGTTCAGGCAGGGAATGTCATATCCGTTTCTGCCGGAAATAAATTCTTTTTTCATTGTGCGCCTCCCGCAGTTATCTTAGCTTTCATTATGCCTTGCATCTTAACGAATGTACAGTGGATTGGCTGCTGTTGACAGGGACGGGTGCATAGCTTGCGGACTGTGTCCGGCTACCTGTCCGCAGGTATTCAGGATGGCGGGGGACGGGCGGGCGGAAATCTATGTAGCGGAAATCCCTGAAGATGCCGCCCAGGCAGCGAAAGAAGCAATGGAGGGGTGTCCGGTTCAGGTGATTTTCGTACAATAAAAATTCGGGAAATTCTTGGGCTTTTGACTTCCGTTTCGGTATAATTAATGAAGCAAGGCGAAGTGTTCTCTGTGATAGAATATGTAAGAAAAAACACCGGGGATAGATCATGATTATCGCAGCCGCAACCGTGAAGCTTTATATGCCGTGGGTCCATTCGTTGAAGGAAAAACGGATGACAGTAAAAAGCATCATTGCGAAAACGCGAAACAAGTATAATGTTTCCATAGTGGAAACAGACGAACCGGACAGGCGCCAAACCATTGTTCTCGGCATTGCCTGTGTAGCGAACTCGCTTGTTTATGCGAATAGCGTGCTTGATAAGGTGATAACTTTTATCGAGGATAATACGGAAGCCGAAATATTTGATATTCACCGAGAAATCCGATGAATTGTTTGGGAAGCCGTATTGTGGGAAGCGGTATTATGGGAAGCCGTATGGCAATTGGCTGCCTGACAGCAGACGCTCCAAAAACACCGTCCAGAAATAAAAACCCAGTAGGTCGATTAACGCCACGATGACGCACCACCCCGTTAGTAGCGTGGTAAGTATACCGCATAAATACAGCGCGCAATGGCACGCGAACAGTATCAGCAGCGCACCGGCTTTATAAGCAAAAGGACGCTTCCACCGGTGCAGCGCGATCATTAACACAATCAGCAACGGCCCGTAAATAAGCGATGTCGCCGTATGGTCCTTGGACATGTCAGCAAAAAAACCGCCGTGGAATATCTGCAATCCGGCCACCTTCTGGGTGGTGATCAGGCTGTTTCCGGCCGCCGCAAAAATGGCTAAAAACAGTGTTCCGGTAAGCAGCCACTTCTTTAGATTATGGTCGTGAAGTCCCAGGGAACGGAATAATTTAGGGGTATTGGGTACGCCGGTCAGCCAAAGATACCATTTCTTGATCATCCAGCAGTAGGGAATAAAACCTATGAGCGTATAGATGGATTGGTACCAATGGTGCGCGTAAATGCCAAGCTGCACAAACAGCACGTCAATCAAATAATACGCAACCGCGAAAACAGGGATGAATATGCTGCGCAGGTTGAGCACGCAGTACAGCACCGCTGTGGTCGAGACGGATACCTGTGAAAAGATATTGCCCAGCACCGCGTCCTGAAACGGATCCCACGGGGTAAGCATCGGGTAATAGGTATAGGCGTCCAGTACGAGCACCAGCATTACCTCGATCCAGTAGGTTAAGCCCAGCGCTGCAAGACCGAACACCGCCGTAAATTTGCGGTCGGGCGATTTTCTGGCCGTAACCATGACGGCAGCAATGCTGGTTGCCAGCAAAAGCAGATACCATATCGTATTGCTCCAGAACATGCCGTTCATTATCGCCCCCTATGCTCAGGACCATGATGCAAGGTGCATGCGTGTTACCGCGTGCGTGTTGTTTCTGTGGCTTTTATCGACATTTGCAAATTGGTTGGGAACCATTGTTTATCTGGTTTTACAGATGCGGATTCAGGGCCGCATCTGAACGCTTCATAAGTATGGCCATGATTCATCCATAATATGTAACGTATGCTTTGGTGGAAGTTCCCCGTTGTTTGAGAGTAGCGGAGCAGATACAGGAGTGGCTGGGGCACAGCGATTTTACCACAGCAGCCAACATTTATGCCCATTTGGATTATCAATCCAAGGTGTCCTCTTTGCAGGCTATCATGGACGGCATGGAGAAAAGGATTCCGGTTAAAATGGAGGCCGTGAAGCAAACGTGATCGGTAAGACAGCAGGGTTTTGTGGTGTAACATGGGGCCGGAAAGCGGCCAAATCTTCCCTTCGGCAATCCGTCGTGGGGAGACATTAGGGGAGAAAAACAGGGGAAAAGAGCGTGAAGATGATAAAAACTACAAAAAACGAAAACCCCGTAAACGTATTGTTTACGGGGATTCTGGCAGAGAGGGTGGGATTCGAACCCACGGACGGGTATCAGCCGTCACACGATTTCGAGTCGTGCGCCTTCAACCAGCTCAGCCACCTCTCCAAGTGCCAATGAAGATTGTAACAGAACAGCGCGAAAAAAGCAATATCGCATCACGCTTATGCGGTTGTCTGTTTTGAAAACACCCAGCCCTGCTGCAAACGGAAACCTACAAAGAAAAGTACAAGATCGACGCCTACTTTTACAATCCTGGAATCTATGCCGGTTGACGTTGTGAGGGCATATACGCCTGCAAAGGAGGCGAACATGCGCAGCAGCGTCAGGGTGACGTAGCGCACGAAGATCGTGTGGTCGCTGCGAAGGTCCTTAAAGACGATTCTTTTATTGATTGCGAAATTGAGGACAGATGAAAAGACCCGCGCGATTACCGTGCAGTACAATATGGCGTTTTGACTCTGGGCAAAGACTGTTCCGATGAGCAGCGCGTAGATGCCGATATCGAACAGGTAGGATACCAGCGAGGAGAGCGAGAACATGATGAGCAGTGCATAGATGCGAACAAATCCGGCAAACGGAATGCGCGGCGCCTGCTGCCGCTCGGTTGTTTCCAGGGTGATCTGGCTGATTCGGATACCGTGCCGCCTTGCAACGAGCAGCACATTGGGTTCCGAACCGTCTTTTTCCGGCTGATGCTCAATCATCCAGGGCAGTACGGACATGGGGAAACCGCGCAGGCCGGTACGCGGGTCCGCTACCTTGATGCCTGCCAGCAAACCAAAGGAGATTCTGATGACGCGCACGGCAAACGTTTCCGCTGCGGGCCTGCCCCTTTCTTTGCCAAAGCACCCCAGCAGGATCTCAGTCCGGTCCGCTTCTATGGCTTGCGCTACCTTTAATATGTCCTGCGTGTTAGCGTTCTGATCCGTTCTGACGGTAACGACGCCGGAAAAATCGGGAAAATTGTCTTTTATATATGTAAGGCCTGTTTTCAGGGCGCGGCCGGCAGATTCATCTGAACGGAGGACATGGCACTGCTTAAGCGAGGATAACGCATCCAATACAGGCTGGTTTCCGGCACCGCTGCAGTCTGCGATGACGACCGCCTGCACGCCGAGCGAAATCAATTCCTGGACGAGCCTTGCCAAATCGGAACAGGGGTTATAAGCTGGTATCAGTACGGCGGCTTTTGTCACTGTTTCAACCTCGTTACAGGGATAGTATACCTCGCAGACGGGTATCCGGTACGGCATCATTATAGTATGGCGGTACGGTGAATGCAACCGCGGCAGGGAGGCAGGCCGGGGAAATTATAACGAAAGGGGCGTGCGGGTATGACGTGTGAAAAAGGCAGGGTATGTGCTGAGCAGGGGGATATTACGAAATATGACGTGGATGCCATCGTAAACGCGGCAAACAATTCGCTGCTGGGGGGCGGGGGCGTTGACGGCGCGATACACAGGGCGGCTGGGCCTG
>JBMOLJ010000094.1:0-4833 GCA_049324235.1 Bacillota bacterium | reverse complement strand
CGCGAGTATGGCCTGGAGACGGTCACCGTAAAGGAAACGCTTGAATCGGTGCTGGCCAACGCGGATGAGTCCCAGCATCTGTGCGTCGGGCGCAACCACCCCCTGATGCGGGTGGACGATACTTTTTATCTGGCGTCCAACGAGCCGTTTGTCGTCGGGCGTTCGCTGTTCAGGGGCGACAAGATGATCCTGAGCTTCGAATACAAAAAGGAAAGCAAGCTGGATCAGTGAAATTGAGATAACAAAAAAACTCCGGCAGCCGGAGTGTTTTAGAAAAAGTATGTTGTCATTCTGAGGCGCAACCGAAGAATCTTTACGATCCTTCGCTACGCTCAGGATGACACTTCTTTATAACGCCACCCGTTCCTAGTGTTTTTGTGGCTTATTTTTTGAAAGGGGAGCATTACGCAATGGAGGAAATCCTGCATGTCGTCGAGTGTCTGCGCAGGCAACCGGATACGACAGTCCGCATCCCCGTAAGCTGGAGCCTGTTTGGCTTCGAACCGGCTGAGCGCCTTCCCGGCGGCGAATTACGCGTACCGGCAGGGGATTTTTTCGCGCACGCCATAGAGCGCGGCGTCCTGCGCCCTGATTCTATCCCGTTAAAAAATGCCGTGGGCATAGTGTACAGCATGATGGTGCGCATGTTCACGGCGTACGACTATACGGAAAAGGACGCTGTGCAGCCGGGCACCTTCGTGCGCGCGCTGGCGCTGCTGCCATTGCTCGAACGTATGGGCGTTGATACCGTGTACCTGCTGCCGGTATTCACGCACAGCCGCATGCACAACAAGGGGGCGTGGGGAAGCCCGTATGCCATAAAGGATTTCTTTGCGCTCGACCCGGAGCAGCACGACCCGCTCATGGGGGATTATTCAAAGGAATCACTGGAGCGCCAGTTCAAAGCGTTCGTGCAGGGGTGCCACGCGCGCGGCATGCGTGTGATGCTGGATTTCGTGTTCCGCACCTGTGCGCGGGACAATGTGCTCATACAAACGCACCCCGACTGGTTTTACTGGGTGGACACGGATGAAATCGGCGCGTTTCACGCCCCTTTTATCGAGGGTCATCCCAATGGAGGGAAGCTTGATAAACAGGCCGTTGGGCGGATATACGCCTCGCCGGAAACGAAGGCGTATATCCGCAGGTTCCGGCACGGTCCGCAGACGCAGGACCCCGCGCTTTTTGCGGACATCTGCAAGGAAGGCGGAAACGTGCTGCAGGAGATCGAGCAGAGGATGCACCTGACCACCGCGCCCGCGTTTTCGGACGTGGTCAACGACCCGCAGCCCCCGTGGACCGACGTTACCTATCTCCGGTTCGATTTCGCACCGACAAAGGCCTCAGAAGCCTGCACCGGTGAAGACACGCCGCCTTTTGTGCTGCACGACGCGATAAAGCTCAACGTTTTTCCGGCGCGCAAACCGAACCGCGCGCTCATCGACATGATACAAAGCGTGATACCGCACTACATCGATCGTTTCGGGATTGACGGCGCGCGCGTGGACATGGGACACGCATTAGAGCCTGCGCAAAACCGCAGTATCGTTGCGGGCGCGCGCGAACTAAAGCCGGATTTCATCTTCTGGTCTGAGCAGTTGGGCATGCAGGGCGCGCAAACGGCGCGGGACGAGGGCTTCGACTTCATCAGCGGCGACGTCTGGAGCCGGTATGCGCATGCCGGCGAGCGGATGTTCGGCACTCGGGTTGTGCGGGGGCTGCACGCGTGCGCACTGCCCTATGCGGCGGCCATGGAACTGCCGGATACGCCGCGGTCGGCGCTGCTGATCCGTCCGCGCGCGCGGTGGGAAACGTTCACGCTGTTTAACGCCCTGCTGCCAAATTCGGTGCTCCTAATCAACTCAGGGCAGGAAATGGCGGAGACCCAGCCCATGAACCTGGGCCTGGGCAGCACCAGGGAAGGGCGGCATACGCTGCCCAAAAGCGATCCCATGCAGGGCCGCCTCGCGTTCTTCGACCCCTACCGCCTGCACTGGAACCAATTACAGGACGGCCTGCCTGTTCTTGAGAAGGCGCATGCGCTGCGGCAGGAGGCGATAGAACTTATCACGGATGCAAAAAGCGCTGTCGCCCCCCGTTATCCAGGTACGCCGTGGGTGGCCGCGGTGTTGTACCAAGGCCGGAACGGATGCTTTGTCGCGGTAATGAATACCGGAACAAAAAGGGCGGTGCGGGTACGCCTCTCCGATGTTTTCCGGCCGGGCGCGCTCAGGCGGAACGCGTGGGTATGCCCTGCAAAAGCGCTCGGGCAGGGGTATGCGAAGCAGCGCACGGCGAAAAAGATACTGCTTCGGCCCGGGGAAATATTCGCCGGATGGGTTGCATACACTTGAATCAAAAAAAGCCGCCGAAGATTCGGCGGCTTAATGTTGTTGCCGTTTAGATATTCCCGTTCTTGATGCGTTCTACGGCGCGCAGCGTGTTCTCGCGCGAATTGAATCCTGTGAGGCGGAAATACCCTTCCCCGCAGGCGCCGAAGCCCGAGCCGGGTGTTCCGACAATGTTGAGCGTGGAAAGCAGGAAGTCAAAAAAGCCCCAGGAATCCATGCCAACGGGCGTGCGCAGCCAGATATAGGGCGCGTTCACGCCGCCGTAGGTCGCATACCCCTGCGCCGTGAGGGCTTCGCGGATGATGCGTGCGTTTTCCATATAGTAGGCGATACGTTCCCTGACCTGTTCCTTGCCTTCGGGCGAGTAGATTGCTTCGGCGGCACGCTGGGTAACATAGGAGACGCCGTTGAACTTGGTGGTATGGCGCCGGTTCCACAGCGCGTTGAGAGACACGCGCTCGCCGCTTTTCGATACGCCGAACAGCTCCTTGGGAACGACGGTATACGCGCAGCGGACGCCGGTGAATCCCGCCGTCTTGGAGAAGGAGCGGAATTCTACGGCTACTTCGCGCGCGCCGTCTATCTCGTAGATGCTGTGCGGGATGTCGGGCTGCGTGATATACGCCGCGTACGCCGCGTCGAACAGGATGAGTGCGCCGGTGGCGCGGGCATAGTCGACCCAGACGGCAAGCTGGTCACGCGTAAGTGTGGTGCCGGTGGGGTTGTTGGGGCAGCACAGGTAGATGATATCCACTTTCTGCCCGGGAAGGCCGGGAACGAAGCCGTTTTCGGCCGTACAGGGCAGGTATACGATCCCGTCGTAGCGGATGGTGCTCTGGTCGTATTCGCCTGCGCGTCCCGCCATCACGTTGGTGTCCACGTATACCGGATACACCGGATCGGTCACCGCAACGGTGCAGTTTGTCGACAGGATCTCCTGGAAGTTGCCGGTATCGCATTTCGTGCCGTCGCTCACGAACACCTCGTCCCTCGCAAGGGTGATGCCTAAGGGCGCAAAATCGTTTTCAATAATGGCGTCGATCAAGAAAGCATAGCCCTGTTCAGGGCCGTACCCCCGGAAGGTTTTTTCGCAGGCCAGTTCGTCCACCGCCTTATGCATGGCCGAGACCGCTGCGGGTACCAGAGGCTGCGTCACGTCGCCGATGCCCATGGAGATGATGTCCGCACCGGGATTGGCCTCTTTAAACGCTGCAACGCGTTTCGCGATATTGGAAAAAAGGTAGCTGCCCTGCAAGTACAGGTAATTGTCGTTGATATTAAGCATGTATATGTGTACTCCTTTCGGCATGATGTCATAGTTGAACCTTGTTTGCAAAGAAGTTTAATGTTACCAGTTTATACTACATTGGGGCAATATTCAACCATGTATATAAGGACTTGACAAATATGCCGGGTGGGCGGTACAATAACTGCGCCTGTGCTTGAGGGTATAGTATCCCCGCGGCTCAGGGAGGATTGGGACGGCCGTATAAACGGCAGCCGGTCCGAAACAACCGGATATGCACCTGTAGCTCAGTAGGATAGAGCGTTCGCCTCCTAAGCGAAAGGCCCCGCGTTCGAGTCGCGGCAGGTGCGCCAAACGCCGTAAAATCAAGGATTTTGCGGCGTTTCCATTTTCAGGTCCGCCAGCTTTGTTGCCGCTAGGCGCTTCACCATTCTTGCATTAACATACATTTCCTGCTAATAGGATTTGAACCGATTTTGGCGTTCTGCTAATAATAATAGCAGTCCTGCTAATACGGATATTGGTTATCCCAGCAAACCATCACCTGATGATCTGCGCCAGTGCGCTCGCCAGCTCCGGGGACTTCTGGAGCTGCTCGATCATCGCCTTTACATCTGCTCTGCTTCCCTCCGGAGGCTTAACCGCCTGCGCATCACGCACCCGCGAAGGGTGCGACAGTGATATATCATGCCAGACATATCCGGTATGGTATTTCAATCCACGCACCCGCGAAGGGTGCGACGATATTTGCGATTACTTTTATAACCTTGTACGACAATTTCAATCCACGCACCCGCGAAGGGTGCGACGTTGTTCATGATGGTAACGCCGTCCTCGGCCACAATTTCAATCCACGCACCCGCGAAGGGTGCGACGCTTGTCATAGAGCTTGTTGAGCGTATTTGTGATATTTCAATCCACGCACCCGCGAAGGGTGCGACATCTCTTTGCTCACGATCTCACCGCCCTTTCCATATTTCAATCCACGTACCCGCGAAGGGTGCGACGATTTTGGGGTTTTTGCTGGAATTAATACTTTTGTATTTCAATCCACGCACCCGCGAAGGGTGCGACGTTCATGCTATTCTCCTTTCCGCCCTGAAAAAGGGATTTCAATCCACGCACCCGCGAAGGGTGCGACTCAGCACAAGCTGGACAGCGTCAAGCGTGACCTGATTTCAATCCACGCACCCGCGAAGGGTGCGACGGATTTAGTGTTGAGCTTTAGCACAATAA
>JBMOLJ010000093.1:0-4864 GCA_049324235.1 Bacillota bacterium | reverse complement strand
TGATGCAGAAGCAGGATAACCGGCGCGCCGGTTATCCTGCTTCTGTATTTATAAATTACACTTTACTTCCCTGACCCGAACAATTGACTTTAAACCCAAAGCCAAATTTTAATGATCGTATATTTATTCTTCACTGTCATCAGCCACCAGGTCAGGGAACATATCACCAATCGTAACCGAGCTTTGCTGGATAGGCGGAATGTCTATGTCCATCGAGTCAAACCCGGCAACGTCGTCGCCATGGAGGCTGTCCTCCGCCGCCTGCTCCTCCAGCAGGACCTGCTTGCGGCTCAAACTGATGCGCTTGGCCTGCGGATCGACTTCCAATACCTTTACGCGGACGATATCGCCGACCGAAAGCTCGTCCTCGACCTTGTTGATCCGGTGCGTGGAAACCTGCGAGATGTGGATTAATCCGTCAATCCCCGGCTCGACGGCGACAAACGCGCCGAAGTTTACGATGCGTACAACCTTGCCTTCGATGATACTGCCCGGCGCATATTTTTGGGCAGTCAGCGTCCATGGGTCGGGCCTTAATTGCTTCAGGCCCAGAGAAACGCGCTCTTTTTCGGGGTCAACGCTGAGCACCTGTACGTCGATCTCCTCTCCGATGGAAACGATATCGGAAGGATGCCGCACGCGGTGCCAGGAAAGGTCGGTCACATGCAAAAGACCATCGATGCCGCCGATATCCACAAACGCACCGAAGTCGGTGATTCTGCGCACGACGCCATGAATGGTCTGTCCCGGGGCAAGCGACTCCCACAGCTGTTTTTTCTTTGTCCTGGATTCTTCCTGCAAAATCATTTTCTGTGAAGCGACTACCCTTCGCTTATACTTATCCACTTCAATGATGCGCAAACGCAGCGTAGTGCCCACATAATCCTCAAGGTTCTCGACATACTTCAGGGAGAGATGTGATGCGGGTACAAACGTCCTTATACCGTTTATGCTTGCAATGACGCCGCCTTTGACGACCTCTTTGCAGACCCCCTGAAATTCGACATTATTCTCTTTATCGACAATGAGCTGCTCCCAAAACTTCTTTTCAAGCACGCGCCTGCGAGACAAGAGAACCGTGGAATCCCCATCGTTGACCTTCAGTACCTCGACATCGATTTCGTCTCCCGGTTTGAGGATATCGGCAGGATTTTCATCAGGATCTGTGGACAGTTCATTACGGCGGATGAAGCCATCAGATTTATAGCCGATATTGACGCATACTTCGTCGTCGCTCACCTGTACGACCGTCCCCTTAATCACCTGTCCGGGCCGGATACGCACCAGTGTTTTTTCGATACCTTCCAGGAACATGTTGTTTTCCTGTGCGGCTGCGTCCTTGGCGGCATTCTTCGTGTCGGGTTCCTGTGCATCCACTGCAACATCCGGTGCTGATTCCTGCGAAACTTCCTCCTCGGGTATCTGAACAGAATCACTATCAGCTATGTGCGCCGGGCCTGTGTCGAAACCTGGGGTTTCCTGAACCGTCTCAGCGGTTTGAGCCTCCGATTTATCAGCAGACTGAAAATCGGCAAGATTGAGATCGCTCATTATTCCTACAACCTCCCTAATCATCCAATCCGGTGTGGATGCACCGGCAACAACTCCTATTATATCATCTGAACCAATAATTTCAAGAGAAATACATGCAACATCAGCGGCCTTCTCAACGCTGTAAACATGCCTGCAATACGTTCTGCACAGGTTATACAGCTCCCGTGTGTTCGAACTGTTATGCCCGCCGATCACGATGACGATGTCGGATTTAGTCGCAATTTCAATTGCTTCTTTCTGCCGCCGTCCAGTTGTGCTGCATATTGTATTGTATACCTTAGCATTTACGATTTTTGGCCGTATAATACCCAATATATCCTCAAAACACGCTGGCGAAACCGTGGTCTGCGCAACAATGCAGACATTGCTGAGCTGGGGCAGTGCATGGGCTTCCTCCGTTGTGCTTATGATGATCGCCTGTTTGCCGCACCAGCCGTTTATACCCTTTACCTCGGGGTGGTTGCTTTTCCCCACGATAACGATCGTATAACCCTTTTCGTGGTGCTCTTTTACAGTATCGTGTATCCGCTTTACAAACGGACATGTCGCGTCCACCACCTCAAGGCCGCGGGTCAGGCACTTTTCATATACTTCCGGCCCGACTCCGTGCGACCGGATCACGGCAATCGCACCGTGCGGAATATCTTCCACCGTATCTACAGGGTAAGCGCCACGCTTCGACAAATCCTCCACCACCTGCGGGTTGTGGATGACCGGGCCGAGCGTATAGATGTCCCTGCCCATCCCCATGCGTTCCTCAATAGATTCAACAGCATTCCTTACGCCGAAACAAAATCCGCCGTTTTCGGCAACCAATATCCGCATCCTTACGCTTCTCCCCGCGGCATGTTCTTTATTTTTTTCACGGAGTCATAAAAATACTCCGTGGCTTCGGCAATCATATCCGCATTTGGCTTGGCGCCCGTAAAACGGCTCATATCCAATGGGGAACCGACCGTGATATAGGGCCTTTTGAAAAACGAATAACGGTTATGTATGACCACAGGCAACACCTTTGCCCCGGTCCGTAAAGCAAACATGGCAACACCCGGTTCGAAATCCTGAAGCTCTCCTGTCTTTGAGCGGTGCCCTTCCGGGAACACGCCCAGCACGCCGTCTGATTTTAATATGTTCAGACAAGTACGTACAGCTTTGATATCGGAAGCGCCGCGGTTCACCGGAAAGGTCCCCATCTTCGTTAAAATAAACCGCAAAAACCACGAACGGAAAAGTTCCGCCTTTGCAATAAAATGTATCGGCCGCTTAAACAGCGCTATCAGGATAATGGGATCCCTGAGCTTTAAATGATTGCATAAAACGATCGTATTGCCCGTTATTTCAAGGTTTTCGCGCCCCCGGACCTTCGGGCGCAAAAACAGTACAAAAATTTTCGCCAAAAAGCGCATGGTCCGATAAAACATCATTTTTTACCTGCCTGTACGATACTTAAAATATATTCTACAACAGCATCCGCCGTCAAGCCTGTTGTATCCAATAATACCGCGTCTTCCGCCTGCCGCAGCGGAGCATAATCCCTGTTTGAATCGTTGGCGTCCCGCAGCAGCATCTCTTCATGCACGGCTTCGACGGTCTTATCGCTTCCTTTTTCGGCGAGTTCCTTATGCCGCCTTTCCGCACGCACCCTTGAATCCGCCGTCATGAAAAACTTGAAGGGCGCATCCGGCAGTACATGGGTGCCGATGTCCCGCCCGTCCATCACCACATCCTGCCCCCGGGCAATCTCCTGCTGCATGGCAACAAGGAATCTCCTTACCGCCGGGTTCATGCCCACATCCGAAGCGCCCTGGGATACTTCGGGCGTGCGGATTTGGCCGGTGATATCCTCGCCGTCCAGGAAAAAACGCTGCGTATCATCTTCAATGCAAATGCGGATATCCGTATCCGGCAAAAGCGCCGTCACCGCTTCATGGTCCCGCGGATCAATGCCGTTTTTCAGCGCTTTGAGCGCCACGCTCCTGTACATCGCGCCGGTATCCAGGTACGTGATTCCCAGCCGCCGGGCAACCTCCCTGGCGGCCGTACTCTTTCCGGACCCCGCAGGCCCGTCGATTGCGATTGCTATGTGCTTCATACCTATCCCCTTAACCTGTGTTCTGTTGTGCGGCCTATATCACGCGGTGGCCGATGCCCACCGCCACCTCATTGAGATGCAGGAGCCCGATGCCGAAAAACACAGCTACCACAACGTGGTCGTTGTAGCGCGCTATGCCTATTTTCCCGCCGACGTTCAAGCCCAGCGCCTTATTCATGATCTGCGCGATGGCTTCACGCGCCGCACCCGCTACCGCGCCCTGCTCGGAATGCGTGTCGGCAATGACTTCTTCCCGCCTTGCCGCCACTACCGCACGCTCAACCATCTTCATCACGGACGAAATGTATTCCCCGCCGAAATCGACGGCAGCGGCTTTGATTTCCTGCCGGGCATATGCTAAAATCAGGGCGCGCTCCTCATCGCGGCCTGACGACACGCTCATCATCAGCGCTGCCTTTGCAACTTCCTTGCTCCCCGTCATTGTGTCATCCCTTTCGTCGCCTGCTTTTTACGTGGACAGGCAATGCATCCCTGCCGCGTGGCCGGTTGCAAACGCGATCGTAAGGTTAAAGCCGCCCGTGAGCGCGTCTACATCCAGTATTTCTCCCGCAAAGTAAAGCCCGCGGACAAGCTTTGATTCCATGGTCGCCGGATTTACTTCCTTCACATGCACGCCCCCGCTTGTTACGATGGCCTCTTCCATGGGTGCAAGTGCGGACGGCTTCAGCTTCCATTCCTTGAACAGGGTCGTGAGGCGCATTCGCTCGGCGCGCGTGATCTGGTGCACAGGCCGGAGCGCGTCTATCCCCGAGAGCGTAATAAACACCGGTATTAGTTTTGCCGGGAGCAGGTCTCCCAACGCATTTTTATACTGCTTGTTTGCATATGCGTCGAAATCCCGCAATATCCTTTTATCCAGTTTCTCACGGTCAAGGCCGGGTTTCAGGTCCAATTCTATCACATATTCCCCGGCGTCATCCTTCATATGGCTTGAAGCCGATAACGCAAGCGGGCCGGATATCCCCCTGTCCGTAAAAACCATTTCCCCCAGCTCTTGAAAAAGCACCTTGTTCTTCCGCATCAGCGAAAGCGTAATGTTGCGCAAAGACAACCCTTCCAATTCTGGAATATACGGGTCTTCAAGGATAATGGGCGCCAGCGCGGGCCGCGGCGGTACAATTGTATGCCCGAGCGCACGCGCCATTTTGTAGCCGTCGCCGGTCGAGCCCGTAGCCGGATAGCTCATGCCTCCCGTGC
>JBMOLJ010000092.1:0-40810 GCA_049324235.1 Bacillota bacterium | reverse complement strand
GGAAGAAGCCTTAAGGAGGTAAAGGAAAAGAGATGGCGAAGGCAAAATTTGAAAGAACGAAGCCGCACGTAAACGTAGGGACGATCGGACACATTGACCACGGGAAGACGACGTTGACAGCAGCGATCACGATGGTGCTGGCAAAGTACGGTCACGCGCAGGCGACGAGGTACGATGAGATAGATAAAGCGCCGGAAGAGAAGGCGCGCGGAATCACGATCAACACGGCGCACGTGGAATACGAGACGGATCAGCGGCACTACGCGCACGTGGACTGTCCGGGGCATGCGGACTACGTGAAGAACATGATCACGGGCGCGGCGCAGATGGACGGTGCGATCCTGGTGGTGGCTGCGACGGACGGGCCGATGCCGCAGACGCGGGAACACATCGTGCTGGCGAAGCAGGTCGGGGTGCCGAACATGGTGGTGTACCTGAACAAGGTGGACATGGTGGACGACGAGGAGCTGCTGGAACTGGTGGAGATGGAAGTGCGGGAACTGCTGACGCAGTACGAGTTTCCGGGGGACGACATACCGTTCATCAGGGGGTCGGCATTAAAGGCGCTGGAAGCGGTGCAGGCCGGAGCGGACGTGGAGACCGAGCCGTGGTGCAAGTCGATTTTCGAGCTGATGGACGCGGTGGACAGCTACATCCCGACGCCGGAGCGCGAGATGGACAAACCGTTCCTGATGCCGGTAGAGGACGTGTTCACTATAACGGGGCGCGGCACGGTCGCGACGGGGAGAGTGGAGCGCGGGACGATCAAGGTGCAGGATACGGTGGAGATCGTAGGTCTGGCGGACAAACCGCGTTCGACGGTATGCACGGGCGTGGAGATGTTCAGAAAGCTGCTTGACCAGGCGCAGGCGGGAGACAACATCGGCGTGCTGCTGCGCGGCGTGCAGAGGAAGGAGATTGAGCGCGGGCAGGTGCTTGCAAAGCCGGGCTCGATCAAGCCGCACACGCATTTTACCGGTAAGGTGTACGTGCTGACCAAGGAAGAGGGCGGAAGGCACACGCCGTTTTTCCAGGGCTACCGTCCGCAGTTCTATTTCCGCACGACGGACGTGACCGGCGTGGTAACGCTTCCCGACGGCGTGGAGATGGTAATGCCGGGGGACCACATTGACATGACGATCAAGCTTATTACGCCGATCGCCATTGAGGAAGGCCTGCGGTTCGCCATCCGCGAGGGCGGACGCACGGTAGGCGCGGGCGTTGTCACAGGCGTTCTGGAATAGAGAAAAGAATACGTTTTTGCCGGTACCACCCGAATTATGCGATGGTACCGGCAAAACGGATGATTTGATATTGCTTTTATTGTGAAGATGTAATATACTGTACAAGTTGCGTGAAAGCAACAGCGGGATGAAGTGGAAGGTTGCCGGCTCTGGCCAGGGGAATTTTCACGGACCATGTCCGGTTGATCGGACGACGGGCTTGAATATGCACCGTCGTGTATAAAATAATACGGCACACACGGGCGAGTGTATTTGAGTGCGATTTGTTTAAGGAGGATAATCCATGAATCAGAAGATCCGTATCAAGCTCAAGGCTTATGACCATAACCTGATCGACCAGTCGGCCGAGCGGATTGTGGATACGGCAAAACGGACTGGCGCCCAGGTTTCGGGGCCCATTCCTCTGCCCACCGAAAAAGAGATCATCACCATTTTGCGGGCGACCCATAAATACAAGGATTCCAGAGAACAGTTTGAGCTGCGCACGCATAAGCGCCTGATCGACATTCTTGGCCCCACGTCCAAGACGGTTGATTCACTTATGCGCCTGGATCTGCCCGCCGGTGTCGACATTGAATTGAAATTATAAGTGGGAATGGACTCTTAGGAGGTAAGCATACATGAAAAAGGCCATTTTAGGGAAAAAACTCGGGATGACGCAGGTCTTTCTCGAGGACGGCAAAGTGGTTCCGGTAACGGTTGTGGAGGCCGGACCCTGCCAGGTCGTACAAAAGAAGACGGTTGATGTTGACGGTTACAGCGCCGTTCAGGTCGGCTTCGGAGATATACGCGAAAAGAACGTAACAAAGCCCAGGCAGGGCCACTTCAAAAAGGCAGGCGTTCCCTTTAAGCGCTATCTGCGCGAACTCAGGCTCGACGATGCCGAGGGCTACGAAGTGGGACAGGAGATCAAAGCCGATATCTTCGAGCCGGGCGAGAAAGTGGATGTCAGCGGCATTTCCAAGGGCAAGGGCTTTGCCGGCGTGATCAAGCGCCACAACCAGCACCGCGGCCCCATGTCGCACGGCTCACGCTATCACCGCCGCCCGGGTTCCATGGGCGCGTGCTCTTCGCCGTCCAAAGTGTTCAAGAGCAAGAAACTGCCGGGGCATATGGGCGTTGAAAGTGTGACCGTTCAGAACCTGGAAGTGATCCGCGTGGACGCGGAACGCAATTTCATGTTGGTCAAGGGCGCATTTCCCGGTGCCAAAGGAAGCCTGGTTGTCATCAAGACAACGGTTAAATGATCAGCAAAGCTTTGAAAGGAGGAAATGCCATGCCCCAGGTTGCAGTTTATAATATGGAAGGCTCAAAAGTCGGCGATATCAATTTGAAAGATGATATTTTTGCCGCCAAGATTAATGAGCATGTAATGCATAATGTCGTGAAGGCGCAGCTGGCAAATCAGCGGCAGGGGACACAGTCCGCGCTTACGCGTTCCGAGGTCCGCGGCGGCGGCATCAAGCCGTGGCGGCAGAAGGGGACGGGACGCGCGCGCCAGGGGTCCATACGTGCGCCGCAGTGGCGTAAGGGAGGCGTTGTTTTTGCGCCCAAGCCCCGCAGTTACCGCCAGGAAATAAACCGCAAGGAGAAGCGCCTTGCCATGAAGAGCGCGCTGTCCGTTAAGGTGGCGGAGGACCAGATGCTGGTGCTCGACAGCCTTGAGCTTGCGGCCCCGAAGACAAAAGAAGTGGTAAAACTCTTGAAAAATCTGGATGTAAACACGAAGGCGCTGATCGTGCTTCCCGGCACGGATACGGACGTGGAGCGCGCGGCGCGCAACCTCCCCGGCGTAAAGACCCTGCAGGTAGGGACGCTCAACGTACTGGACATCCTCAACTACGACGCGTTCATCATCACGCGCGACGCCGTGGCCAGGGTAGAGGAGGTATACGTATAACATGAAAGCAACAGCGTATGACATCATCATAAAACCTGTCCTTACCGAAAAAACATACGATTTCATCTCCGACAAGCGTTATGTGTTCGAGGTGGACCCGAGAGCCAGCAAGACGCAGATCAAGCAGGCGGTGGAAGAGATATTCGGCGTCAAGGTCAAGAGTGTGAACACGGTCCGCACGCTTGGGAAGATGAAGCGCCAGGGCGTGCATATGGGAAGGCGCCCGACTGTCAAGAAAGCTTACGTGCAGATCGCGCCCGGTTCGAAGGGCATCGAGTTCTTCGAGAACATGGTGCAGTAGCCGCCACGGCGTATACGAATTGAGGAGGAGAAAAGATGGCAGTAAAAAAATATAATCCCACATCTCCGGCCAGGCGGTTCATGTCGGTTTCCACGTTTGAGGAAATCACCACCAGGACCCCTGAACGCTCGCTGCTTACCGACCTGAGAAAGTCGGGCGGCCGCAACGCGAAAGGACGCATCACCGTCCGCCACCGCGGCGGCGGAGCACGCCGGAAATACAGGATCATCGATTTTAAGCGCAACAAGGACGGCATCCCCGCCAAGGTCGCGACGATCGAATACGATCCGAACCGGTCGGCAAATATCGCTTTATTGCATTATGCCGACGGCGAGAAGCGTTATATCCTTGCCCCCGTCGGGCTTAAGGTGGGCACGAAGGTAGAATCGGGCGCCGATGCGGATATCCAGCCGGGCAATGCGCTGCCCATCAGCGCGATTCCGGTAGGCACCATGATCCATAACATAGAGATGAAGCCGGGCAAGGGCGGCCAGCTCTGCAGGGGAGCAGGCACGGCGGCACAGCTGATGGCCAAGGAAGGCAAGTACTCGCAGGTACGCCTGCCATCCGGCGAGGTTCGGATGATCCCCATCGCTGCCAAGGCCACAATTGGCCAGGTCGGCAACACGGACCACGAGAACATCTCCATCGGAAAAGCCGGGCGAAAACGACACATGGGCTTCAGGCCCACGGTCAGAGGTTCGGTTATGAATCCCTGCGACCACCCGCACGGCGGCGGCGAAGGCAAATCCCCCATCGGAAGGCCGGGACCGGTTACGCCGTGGGGCAAACCGGCGCTGGGCCACAAAACCCGTAAGAAGAAAAACCCCAACGACAAGTTTATTGTCAAACGCAGGGGTACGAAATAATAAGCCAAACGGTATGGTTTGTGAAAGCAGGAAGGAGGCACACGCTGCATGAGTAGGTCGGTCAAGAAAGGCCCCTTTGTCAGTGAGCGCTTATTGCAAAGGATCATCGCTATGAATGAAAACGGCGAGAAGAAGATAATCAAGACCTGGTCGAGAGCCTCGACCATCTTCCCCGATATGGTCGGGCATACCATCGGGGTACATGATGGAAGAAAACACGTCCCGGTGTACGTAACAGAGGAAATGGTGGGACACAAACTCGGAGAATTTGCTCCTACCCGTACGTACCGCGGCCATGCCGGCGAGCGATCGTCTTCGGGAAGATAGGGAGGAAGAGACTTTTATGGCAACCAGACAAAGAGAAAAGGCGCAGCAGCGCAAGGAGAACAGGGACAAAAGGCCGTATGCCAAAGCGCGCTTTGTGCGCATCTCTCCGAGAAAGGTGAAGATCGTGATCGATCTTATCCGAGGCAAGTCGGTCGCCGAGGCGCAAGCCATTCTGATGTATACGCCAAAGGCCGCCTCTCCCATCGTTGAGAAACTGCTCCGCTCGGCAGTTGCAAATGCTGAGAACAACATGGACCTGAATCGCGATTCGCTCTACGTTGCCGAGGTCTTTGCGGACCAGGGCCCCACGTTAAAGCGCTACATGCCGCGTGCGCGGGGGAGCGCTTCCCGCATCCGCAAGCGTACCAGCCATATTACGATTATCCTGGATCAGGTTCAATAATCAAGGAGGAGGCACAAGATGGGTCAGAAGGTTAATCCCCACGGATTCCGCGTTGGCATAATCAAGGATTGGGATACCCGTTGGTTCTCAGGCAAGAAGGACTTTGCGGATAATCTTTATGAGGACTATAAGCTAAGAGAACTCCTCAAAAAGAAACTCTATGCCGCGGGAATCTCCAAAATTGAGATAGAGCGCGCTGCCCAGCGCGTTACGGTAAACATCCACACTGCCAAGCCGGGCATGGTCATCGGCAAAGGCGGGACCGGCGTGGAATCGTTAAGAAAAGAGCTTGTGAAGTTTACGGGCAAGAATGTTGTGGTCAACATCATCGAGATCAAGAACCCGGATATGGACGCACAGCTTGTTGCCGAGAATATAGCGGCCCAGCTCGAGCGGAGGATCTCTTTCAGACGGGCCATGAAGCAGACGATGGGCCGTACGATGAAATCCGGCGCAAAGGGAATCAAGCTGCAGGTGTCCGGCCGCCTGGGCGGCGCCGAGATCGCACGCTCGGAAGGGTACCACGACGGTTCCATACCGCTGCAGACCCTGCGCGCGGACATCGATTTCGGCTTTGCGGAAGCCGCGACGACATACGGCCGCATCGGCGTGAAGGTATGGATCTATAAAGGCGAGATCATCGGCAAGCCCCGGCGTGCCGGTGAACGAAAGGCAGTGGAAGGAGGAGCCAGATAATGTTAATGCCAAAAAGAGTCAAGCGCAGGCGCGTAATGCGCGGACGCATGAAGGGCAAGGCTTCTCGCGGAAACTTCATTGCCTACGGTGAATACGGCCTGGTCGCGACCGAGCCGGCCTGGGTGACCAGCAACCAGATAGAAGCTGCGCGTATCGCGATGACGCGTTATATGAAAAGGGGCGGCAAAGTCTGGATTAAGATTTTTCCTGATAAGCCCGTCACGCAAAAGCCCGCCGAGACGCGCATGGGAAGCGGAAAAGGCTCGCCCGAATACTGGGTGGCCGTTGTAAAACCCGGACGTGTCATGTTTGAAGTTGCGGGCGTGTCGGAAGAGATTGCACGCGAAGCGCTTCGCCGTGCAATGCACAAACTCCCGCTCAAGTGCAAGTTTATGGCCAGAGCGGAGAATAGTGAAGAAGCGGGTGGTGATAGCAATGAAAGCTAAGGTGTATCACGATCTGTCGGAAAAGGAACTGCAGGACCGTTTAACCGAGCTGAAATCGGAACTTTTCAACCTGCGTTTTCAGATGGCTACCGGTCAGGCGCAAAATCCTATGCTGATCCGCGAATGCAAAAGGAACATTGCGCGGGTAAAAACCATCATCAGGGAACGCGAGATAAAGGCAGCGGGCGTATAGCCGGCAAAGGCGAAAGGAGGCAGAATATCCAGTGACCGAAACAAGGAATAACCGGAAGACCCGTACGGGCACAGTCGTGAGCAATAAAATGGATAAGACCGTCGTCGTTGCCATTAAGAGCAAGGTGAAACACCCGCTGTACGGCAAGACGATCAACCAGACCACCAAATTCAAGGTACACGACGAAACCAACGAATGCCAGGTGGGGGATTTCGTTAAGATCATGGAAACAAGGCCGCTTAGCCGCGATAAGCGCTGGCGTCTGGTAGAAGTGATCGAAAAAGCGCGCTAGGCGCTTACAAGAGAGGAGGCGCATCATGATTCAACCACAGACACGGCTGAAAGCTGCGGACAACACCGGTGCGAAGGAACTCATGTGCATCCGCGTGCTGGGCGGCTCATTCAGGCGTACTGCGAACATCGGCGATACTATCATCGCTTCGGTTAAAACCGCGACACCGGGCGGCGTAGTCAAGAAAAAGGATGTCGTACGCGCTGTAATCGTGCGGTCGGTAAAGGGCAAGCGCCGAAACGACGGCACCTACATCCGTTTTGACGACAACGCGGCCGTAATCATAAATGACCAGAACCAGCCCAGAGGCACACGTATCTTCGGGCCGGTAGCAAGGGAACTGAGGGAAAAGGATTATATGAAGATCGTTTCTCTGGCTCCGGAAGTGCTTTAGGAGGTGGCTGTTAGAGTGCGTGCAAAACATCTTCATGTAAAGAAGGACGACACCGTCGTGGTCATTTCGGGCAAGGACAAGGGAAAAGAAGGCAAAGTGATCACTGCGATGCCCATGAAAGGCAAAGTGATTGTTGAAGGCGTAAACAAGGTCATGAAGCATCAGAAGCCGCAGGGCGTGAAAAAGCCCGGCGGACGCATTGAGCGCGAGGCGCCGATCTTTGCATCGAAAGTCATGCTGGTTTGCTCAAAATGCAGCAAAGCCACCCGTATAGCACACAAGTTTTTAGCGGACGGAACCAAGGTCCGTGTGTGCAAAAAATGCGGTGAGACTTTTGATAATTAGTCTTGCCTGAAGGGAGGTTTTTCAATTGCCGAGACTAAAAGACAGATATGTAACCCAGATTATTCCTTCGCTGATGGAAAAATTCGGTTATAATAATGTGAACCAGGTACCCAGGCTCGAGAAAGTGGTCATCAACATGGGCATGGGCGATGTAAAGGACAACCCCAAAGCGCTGGACGCGGCACTCAAGGACCTGAGCACTATAGCGGGCCAGAAACCCGTCGTGACCCGTGCGCGAAGGTCGGTTGCGAACTTCAAGCTGCGCGAGGGGATGAACGTGGGCGCGAAGGTCACTTTGCGGGGAAACAGGATGTATGAGTTTGCCGACAGGCTTCTCAATATAGCCTTACCGCGCGTGCGCGACTTTCGCGGCGTTTCGGCCAAGTCATTCGACGGCAGGGGCAACTTCGCCCTGGGCGTGAAGGAACAGTTCATCTTCCCGGAAATCGCGTATGACCAGGTGGAGAAGGTGCGCGGGATGGACATCGTTTTTGTGACTACCGCGAAGACGGATGAGGAAGCCCATGAACTGTTGTCGCTCATGGGGATGCCCTTCGGGCAGATGTAAGGGAGGACAAGAAACTATGGCGAAAAAGAGCATGATAAATAAGCAGCAAAAGCCCCCGAAGTTTTCCACCAGGGCCTATACCCGCTGCCGCATTTGCGGGCGTCCGCATTCCGTGCTCAGAAAATACGGCATCTGCCGCATTTGTTTTCGTGTGCTTGCGCATAAGGGCCAGATTCCCGGCGTGCGCAAGGCCAGCTGGTAAAGCACTTTTGGAAAAGGAGGTAGCACGATGGTTGTTACAGACCCCATTGCCGATTTATTGACCCGCATCCGCAATGCGCTGGTCGCCAAGCACGACACGATAGAAGTCCCGGCATCGAACACCAAAAAGGCTATCGCGCAGATATTGGTCGATGAAGGTTATATAAGAGGATTCGAGTTTATTGACGACGGCATTCAGGGCAAGATCAAAATCATGTTGAAATACGGGCCCGGCAAGCAGCAGGCAATAACCGGACTCAAGCGCATTTCCAAACCCGGACTGAGGGTATACGCGAAGAAAGACGACATACCCAAGGTTTTAGGCGGCCTGGGGATCGCTATTATCTCTACGTCCAAAGGCGTGATGACCGACAGGAAAGCGCGCAAGGAATGCGTAGGCGGCGAAGTGCTTGCGTTCATTTGGTAGAGGAGAGCATTTATTTGCGGAGGTGACGAAATGTCAAGGATCGGTAAGCTTCCGGTGGAGGTCCCCAAGGGCGTACAGGTCACGGTGGGCGAAAACAACACCGTAGAGGTCAAAGGCCCCAAGGGAACGCTCAGCCAGAAGATACACAAAGATATAACGGTGAACCTGGAAGACGGCAGCATCACCGTCTCGCGCCCGTCCGACCAGAAGGAGCACAGGTCTCTGCACGGCCTGAGCCGCAGCCTGATCGCCAACATGGTCGAGGGCGTGAGCAAAGGTTTCCAGAAGAACCTGGAGATCGTTGGCGTCGGTTACAGGGCGCAGAAACAGGGCAGCAAGCTCGTGCTCAACGTGGGGTATTCCCACCCTGTGGAAATACCGGAAGAAAACGGGCTTGAGTTTGAAGTGCCCGCGCCCACCAAGATTTCCGTGAAAGGGATCGACAAGCAGGCCGTGGGCGAGATGGCGGCCAACATCCGGCGCATACGGCCGCCGGAGCCGTACAAGGGCAAGGGTATCCGCTACGAGAACGAATATGTACGGCGCAAGGAAGGCAAGACCGGAAAGTAAAGCTCAGGAAGGAGCATAGAGCGGCATGGTTACAAAAATAGATAAAAATGCGGTGCGAAAGAAAAGGCACTACCGCATGCGCAAGAATATCAAGGGCACACCGGAGCGTCTCAGGCTCAACGTCTACAGAAGCCTGAACAACATATACGCCCAGATCATCAACGACGAATCGGGCAGCACACTGGTTGCGGCATCCACGCTCGACGCCGAGATTCGCCCTAAGCTTGAGTCCCTGGATAAAAAGCAGGCCGCAAAACTGGTCGGGGAGACGATCGGCAAACGTGCCGTAGAGCAGGGGATTGAACAGGTGGTTTTCGACCGCGGCGGGTATCTGTACACGGGCCGCGTGGCCGAACTGGCGGCAGGGGCCAGGGAAGCCGGCCTGAAATTCTAGAAGGTTAAGGAGATAGATCAATGCAAAACCGCGTAGACGCAAGCGTTCTTGATATGAAAGAAAAGCTCGTTGCCGTCAACCGTGTAACCAAGGTTGTAAAAGGCGGCCGGAATTTTCGATTCAGCGCGCTGGTGGTTATAGGCGATGAGGAAGGGCATGTCGGTGCGGGCATGGGCAAAGCCACCGAGATACCCGAGGCCATCCGCAAAGCCGTCGAGGATGCAAAGCGCAAATTGATAAAGGTACCCATTGTGGGCACGACCATTCCCCATGAGGCCCTCGGCGTTTTCGGCAGGGGAAAAGTGCTGCTTCTCCCTGCGCCCGAAGGCACCGGCGTCATCGCAGGAGGTCCGGCGCGTGCAGTTTTGGAAATGGCAGGCGTCAAAGACATCCGCACCAAATCCTATGGGACCAACAACCCGGCTAATTGCGTGAAGGCTACGATAGAAGGCCTTAAAAGCCTGCGTACCGCTGAAGAAGTGGCGCGCATGCGCGGCAAGACGGTCGAGGAAATCTTGGGGTAGGAGGGTTTCCCATGAGCAAACTGAAGATAACCCTGGTGAAGAGCACCATCGGGTGCCTGAAGAACCAGAAAGACACCGTGCGTTCCCTGGGATTAAGGAAGATCCGCGGCCAGGTGGTGCACGAGGATACCCCAGATATCAGGGGAAAGATCTTTACAGTCAAGCACCTGATTAAGGTGGAAGAAGTATAACCAAACGCTTGAAAGGGAGGTGCGAGCAAACTTATGAAGATTCATGAACTGACGCCGGCGGCAGGCGCTGTCACCAAGCCCAAGCGTTTGGGCAGGGGAATAGGTTCGGGCATCGGCAAGACGTCGGGAAAGGGCCACAAAGGTCAGAACGCCCGGAGCGGCGGCGGTGTGCGTCCCGGGTTTGAAGGCGGGCAGATGCCTTTGACGCGGCGTCTTCCCAAACGCGGGTTTACCAGTATTTTCCCGAAGGAATACGCGATCATCAACGTGCGCGACATGGAAGTGCTGGAGGACGGCAGTGTTGTCACAGCCGAGTTGCTGCGCGAAAAGGGCATTATCAGAAAGATAAATGACGGACTCAAGGTTTTGGGCAACGGGACGCTCACAAAGAAGCTGACCGTACAGGCAACCAAATGTTCCGCATCCGCAAAGGAGAAGATCGAGGCTGCAGGCGGGACCGTTGAGGTGAAAGAATAAATGTTCCAAACGCTGAAGAATGCCTGGGCGATCGAAGAGATTCGAAGAAAGATTCTCTACACGCTGCTGATCCTGTTTATTGTGCGGCTCGGATGTTATGTGCCGGTTCCCGGCGTAGACGTAGAATTTGTGTCCAAACAGGTTGCAAACAGCGGCATTTTAGGCTTCATGAACATGATCTCGGGCGGCGCGATAGGTTACTTTACGCTGTTTGCGTTGGGCGTAGGCCCCTATATCACCGCGTCCATCATCATGAACCTGCTGCAGGTAGCCATTCCGGCGCTGGAGCGCCTTACGAAAGAGGGAGAGGAAGGCCGCCGGAAGATAGCGCAGTATACGCGCAGGTTTACGGTGGTGCTGGCCTTTGCCCAGGCGATGGCCATCATACTCAGCCTGGGTCCGGATGCCGTTACGACTACCCACTGGTTTAACTATGTAACGATAGGCATTCTGCTCACAGCAGGGGCGCTTATCGTGATGTGGATGGGAGAGCGCATCACCGAAAAAGGCATTGGGAACGGGATATCGCTGATCATCTTTACGGGCATCGTAGCCAGAGTACCGCAGCAGATCATCACGCTTGTGTCCAACGCGACCATGGATGCCACCCTGATATGGACCATCCCGGCGTTTGCCGTCGTTATACTGCTGATTATCACTGGCGTGACGTTTATTGACCTGGGCGAAAGGCGCATACCGGTACAGTACGCAAAGCGCGTCGTCGGCCGCAAGATGTACGGCGGCCAGAGCACCCATATCCCGATCAAGGTAAATTCTTCCGGCGTACTCCCGCTGATTTTTGCGATGACGCTGATACAGTTCCCGGGCATGATTGCGCAGTTCTGGCCAAACAGCGGCTTTTATAACTGGTATAATACATGGATGGGATCAAGTTCACCCATATACCTGACATTGCTCGCGCTGCTTATCGTATTCTTTACGTATTTCTACACGACGATCTCGTTCAACCCAGTGGAAATATCGAAGAACATGCAGCAAAACGGCGGATTTATACCCGGTATCCGTCCGGGCAAGCCCACATCGGACCATCTGGCCAAGATTTCATCGCGCATCACGCTGTTCGGCGCGATCTTTCTGGCTGTTATAGCGGTCATACCGGCGATGATCTCCGGCTTTTTAGGTATAAAACTCGTATTCGGCGCGACCAGCGTACTCATCATGGTCAGCGTGGCGCTTGAAACGAACAGGCAACTGGACGCCCAGATGCTCATGCGCAGCTACAAGGGCTTCCTCAAATAACGAGGCGTAAAGCATTTCAAAGGAGGTATGGAGTATGAAGATTATTTTCCTCGGCCCCCCGGGAGCCGGCAAAGGTACGCAGGCCGAGCGCATCTGCGCGAAGTTCGATATAGCCCATATTTCAACGGGAGATATCCTGCGCAAAGAGCTTAAGGAGAAGACCGAGCTTGGTAAACAGGCGCAGTCCTACATCGACCAGGGGAAACTGGTGCCCGACGAAGTGATCATCAACATCGTCGAACAGAGGCTGCTGCAGGACGACTGCAAAAAAGGCTATCTGCTCGACGGCTTCCCGCGCACGCTTCCGCAGGCGGAAGCGATCGACGGCCGCATCGACCTCGACTGTGCGATCAATCTGGAGGTCCCTTTTGAAATGCTGATGGACCGCATATGCGGCCGCAGGGTATGCAGGGAATGCGGCGCTACGTACCATGTTTCGAGGCTGAAAGAAGGCGACCCATGCGCAAAATGCGGCGGCGAGCTGTACCAGCGCAACGACGATAAGCCCGAAACGGTGGAGAACAGGCTGAAGGTCTACACCGAACAGACCCAGCCGCTCATCGATTTCTACGCTGCCAAAGGCATTCTCGTGACCGTTGACGGAAGCAGGGATCTGGAAGTTGTGAACGCGGATATCGTGAAGATACTGGAGAAGTATGCCTGATGATACCCATTAAATCGGCCAGGGAGCTTGCCTTTATAAAAGAAGCGGGTGCGCTTCTGGGGAACATCCTGGCGGCTGTGGAAAAGCAGGTCAGCCCCGGTGTTACCACCGGCGCCATCAATGCCTGGATCGAACAGCGTATCGCCGAGGGGGGCGCAAGGCCGTCGTTTAAAGGCTACCGCGGCTTTCCTGCAGCAGCATGTATTTCGGTGAATGATGAGGTTGTGCACGGTATTCCCTCCTACGACCGCGTACTCAAAGAGGGAGACATCGTCGGGATCGACGTGGGCGCGTACCTGCACGGATACCATGCGGATGCGGCGCGCACGTTTGCCGTGGGCGGGATAAGCGATCTGGCCCGGCGTCTGATCGAGTCCGCGAAAAACAGTTTTTTCAAAGGGATTGCCTGTGCAGTGGCGGGGGGACGGGTCGGAGACATCGGGAACGCCGTGCAGAGCGCCGTGGAGAACGACGGGTTCTCTGTCGTACGCGCCCTGACCGGGCACGGAATCGGCGGCAGCGTGCACGAGGAGCCTGATATCCCCAACTACGGCAGCGCCGGCAAGGGCCCGCGGCTCAGGGCCGGCATGGTGTTGGCGGTGGAGCCGATGGTGAATGCCGGAGGCTACGGGGTGAAAATGCTCAGTGACGGCTGGACTATAGTTACCGAGGACGGGAGCCTCTCGGCGCACTATGAAAACACCATAGCCGTGACCGAAGACGGTCCGCCGCTCATCCTCACGCTGGCGGAATGACGGAGAAGGGGGTGGAACGGGTGAAAGAAAATCCCATGGAATTGGGCAGGATCGTACGTACGCGTGCAGGGCGCGACAAAGGACGGTACTTCGTTGTAGTCGACGTTATCGATGATGAATATGTATACATCGTGGATGGCGAACTCAGAAAGCTCGCAAACCCCAAGCGGAAAAAGCTGAAGCACCTGGAACCCACAAAGGACGTGCATGCGGGTTTGCGCGATAAGATGATGCAGGGAACCAGGATTTTCGATGCCGAGGTCAGGAGCTGCCTCAAAAATATGGGATATATGCCTGAAGTGCAACGAGGGTCAAAGGAGGGATAGCTTGGCTAAGCAGGATGTCATTGAGGTCGAGGGAAAGGTTACGGAAGCTTACCCTAATGCCATGTTCGAAGTTGAGCTGGAAAACGGGCATAAGATACTTGCACATATTTCGGGGAAACTGCGCATGAATTTTATCCGGATATTGCCCGGAGACAAAGTCACGGTCGAACTTTCCCCGTATGATCTGACGCGCGGAAGGATCACCTGGCGCGGAAAATCATAGATCATGCTACGGATGCTAGAAGGAGGACTTTCGAAAAATGAAAGTAAAACCCAGTGTGAAGCCGATCTGCGAAAAATGCAAGATCATCAAAAGAAAAGGCCGGGTCCTGGTGATCTGCCAGAACGCGCGGCACAAGCAAAAACAGGGCTAATCCGTTTATACGGCGGCATAAGCAAAAACAGGGCTAATCCGTTTATACGAAAAGCGGCTGCATAGATTGGAAATCTATTTTCGTATGAATTGATGCATATAGAATGGAACATAATTGGATTGAATAACCGGAGGTGTACATTTCAATGGCGCGTATTGCTGGAGTAGACTTACCCAGAGAAAAGCGTGTGGAGATCGGTTTGACCTACATCTTTGGTATCGGACGCACCACGGCCACGCGTATTCTGCAGAGCACCGGCGTGAATCCCGATACCAGGGTCAAGGACCTCTCTGAAAGCGAAGTTTCCAAACTCAGAGAGTATATCGACAGGGAAGTCAAGGTGGAAGGCGATCTTCGGCGTGAGGTCGGACTGAATATCAAACGTCTTATGGAGATCGGCTGTTACCGTGGGATACGTCACCGCCGCGGCCTGCCGGTGCGCGGACAGAGCACGAAACAGAACGCACGCACCCGCAAGGGTCCCAAGAAGACCGTCAGCGGTAAGAGAAAGTAAGGAGGGACCATATGGCACAACCCAAACGCCTTAGAAAAACGACAAGAAAACGCAGAGACCGGAAAAACATCGAGCGGGGCGCTGCGCATATCCGTTCGACATTCAATAACACCATCGTTACCATCACCGACACGGCCGGAAACGCGCTGTCGTGGGCCAGTGCCGGCGGACTCGGTTTCAGGGGTTCGAGGAAGAGCACGCCGTTTGCCGCGCAGATCGCTGCCGAAACGGCGGCTAAGTCGGCTATGGAGCATGGCCTGAAAACGGTGGAAGTTTTTGTGAAGGGCCCGGGCTCGGGACGTGAAGCGGCCATACGGTCACTGCAGGCCGCAGGACTTGAAGTGAGCCTGATCAAGGACGTAACGCCGATTCCGCACAACGGCTGCCGTCCGCCCAAGCGCAGAAGGGTTTAATGAGGAGAGTGAAAGTCAATGGCTAGATATACAGGTTCGGTCTGCCGTCTGTGCAGGAGGGAACAGGCAAAACTGTTTTTGAAGGGTGAGCGGTGCTACAGCGCAAAATGTGCGATGAACCGCCATTCCGTGCCTCCCGGACAGCACGGGCAGAGCCGCCGCAAACCGTCGGATTACGGTATACAGCTAAGGGAAAAGCAAAAGGCGCGCCGTGCCTACGGTGTATTAGAATCCCAGTTCAGGAAATACTTTGAAATAGCCGAGCGCCAGAAGGGCATCACGGGCGAAAACCTGTTGCAGCTGCTCGAACGCAGGCTGGACAACGTCGTTTACCGCCTGGGCCTGGGCGTTTCCCGCGCGCAGGCGCGGCAGATGATACAACACGGACTTATCCGTATAAACGGCAAGAAAGTGGATATTCCTTCATATCAAACCGACGTTGGCGACATCATTACGGTGCGCGAAAGAAGCCAGTCGCTCGAGCGTCTGAAGGAACTGCGGGAGACGGCCGAAAAGCCGATGCCCAAGTGGCTGGAGTTCGATGCGAACAACCTGACCGGCAAGGTCATCGCTTTGCCGCAGCGCGACGATATCGATCTGACGATCGAAGAGCACCTGATTGTTGAGCTTTACTCAAGGTAACAACAATATGGCAAACGCTCGCGCACGCATCCGAACCACAAAAGGAGGGTTCTAATGATCGAGATTGAAAAGCCAAGAATTGATTTTGTGAAAGCAAGTGAAGACAACCGGTACGGCAAGTTTATTATCGAACCGCTGGAGCGCGGATTCGGAACGACGCTGGGGAACTCGCTTCGGCGTATCCTGCTTTCGTCTCTTCCGGGCGTTGCGGTAACCAGTGTGCGTATCAACGGTGTACTGCATGAGTTTTCAACGATTCCTGGGGTGAAAGAGGACGTTACGCAGATCATCCTGAACCTGAAAGAACTCTCAGCAAGGCTGCATACCGATCAGGCCAAGGAAATTGCCGTTCGGGCGTCGGGACCGTGCGAAGTAAAGGCGGGCGACATCATTGCGGACTCGGAAGTCGAGATCATCAATCCCGAGCTGCATATCGCCACGCTCAACGACGACGCGGAACTGGATATGACCATCACATTGGAGCGGGGCCGCGGATATGTGTCGGCTGACCGCAACAAGCACGTTGGCCAGCCTATCGGCATCATACCGGTGGATTCCATATTCACCCCAATCCGCAAAGTCAACTTTACGGTGGAGAACACGCGCGTTGGCCAGATTACGGACTACGACAAGCTGACGCTGGAGCTTTGGGCAAACGGCAGCGTACGTCCTGATGAAGCGGCTGCGCTCGCGGCCAAGATCCTCAACGAACACCTCATGCTTTTCATAAACCTCACCGACCATGTCGGCGACGTGGAGATCATGGTGGAAAAAGAAGAGGACAAGAAAGAAAAGATACTGGAAATGACCATAGAGGAGCTGGATCTTTCGGTGCGTTCCTACAACTGCCTCAAGCGCGCGGGTATTAATACCGTGGAGGAACTTGTACAGAACACGGAAGAGGACATGATGAAGGTTCGGAACCTGGGAACAAAATCGCTTGAGGAAGTGCAGAACAAGCTGGCGATGTTCTCGCTGAGCCTTCGCCAGAACGAGGATTGATTTAAGTAACGAGGGGGAATAGCCAAATGCCTGGATACCGCAAACTGGGCAGGCCGTCCGATCAGCGCAGAGCGATTCTGCGAAACCAGGTAACGGCGCTCATTTGGAACGGAAAAATCGTAACGACGGATACCAGGGCGAAGGAGATACGCTCCATTGCCGAAAAACTTATCACCCTGGCCGTGAACGAGTATAACAATACGACTACAGTGACGAAGAACATTAAAAACAGTAAAGGCGTAACAGCCGAAGCGGAGATGCAGAGCGACCTGCCTTCCAAACTGGCCGCACGCCGCAGGATCATGGCGTATCTTTACGATGTGCCCGAACCGAAGAAAAAGGGAGAGAGCAAGGGCGATTACCACGATCGCACCAAGGACGTAAAGCACCCGGTCGTCGAAAAGCTTTTCAGGGAGATTGCGCCCAAGTATGACAAACGCAGGACAGAAATGGGCACAGGCGGCGGGTACACGCGTATCGTGCGCATAGGGCCCCGCCGCGGCGACGCAGCCGAGATGGTCCTGCTTGAGCTGGTCTAAGCTATACAATATACAAACGGTTGGAAAGCATTAATCAGGCTGCTTAAGTCAAAACAGGCTATGCAGCCTGAAACCATTTTTCGCGGAGGTCGTGGCGCCACGGGGGAGGCGGCACAAAACAGCCATGCAAAACACCGGTCCGATATTTAGCTGTAAAAACGTATCGCAAACCGATACCATATTAAGCTGTGAAAACGTATCGCATTCGTACGAAAAATATGATGCGCTCGGCGTGCCTTCCCTCAACAACGTGAATCTCAGGATAAAGAAGGGCGAGTTTGCGGCGGTCCTCGGACATAACGGGTCAGGGAAATCGACGCTGGCCAAGCATTTCAACGCCCTTCTCCAGCCGGTGCAGGGCGTGGTCGTCGTAAAGGGCATAGACACGCGGAATGAGAAACTGGTCTGGGAAGTGCATCAGGCGGCGGGGATGGTCTTTCAGAATCCCGACAACCAGCTCGTTGCCACAGTAGTGGAGGAAGATATTGCCTTTGGGCCTGAGAATCTCGGGGTAGCGCCGGAAGAAATACGCAAGCGCGTGGATGACGCGCTGGAGCGCGTGGGGATGCGCGACTTTGCCCGGAAGGAACCGCACATGCTTTCCGGCGGGCAGAAGCAGCGCATCGCGATTGCGGGCATACTTGCCATGCAGCCCGAGATCATCATCCTCGACGAACCGACGGCGATGCTGGACCCGGCCGGCAGGCGGGAAGTTTTGCGCATCGTCAAAGGGCTGAACGAAAACGAGGGCATTACCGTCGTATATATCACGCACTTTATGGAGGAAGCGCTCCTGGCTTCGCGCGTGCTGGTGATGAACCGGGGCAGCGTGGTAATGGACGGAACGCCGCGGGAAATTTTCACCGACGGCGCGCGGCTTAAAGCATTCGGCCTCGATGTGCCGCAGATGGTCGAGCTGCGGATGCGCCTTTCTGAGAAGGGCATCAACCTGCCCCCTTCCATTCTGACGGTAGAGGAGATGGCTAAGGCGCTATGCCAGTACATATCGACCACCTGACACATATATACATGCCCGGCACGCCCTATGAAGCGCTTGCCGTTGACGACGTGACGCTCAGCGTACAGGACGGCGAGCTTTTCGGACTCATCGGGCATACCGGTTCGGGGAAATCCACGCTGATACAGCATATCAACGGGCTTTTAAAGCCCACCAAAGGGAGCGTACACGTCAACGGCATCGAGGTTTCGGCGCCCAAAATCGCCCGCAAAAAGCTTATCGCCACTGTAGGGCTGGTTTTCCAGTACCCCGAGTACCAGCTTTTTGAGGAAACGGTGTATAAGGACATCGCGTTTGGCCCTACGAATCTCGGCCTTGATGAAGAAGAAGTCGAGCGCCGCGTGCAGGAAGCCGCAAGGCTTATTGAACTCGATCTGGCGCTCTTGCGGGATAAATCGCCCTTCGAACTTTCCGGCGGCGAAAAACGCAAGGTCGCGCTATGCGGCGTGATTGCCATGCGGCCGCCCGTGCTCATACTGGACGAGCCGATCGCGGGGCTGGATCCGCGCGGGCGCGACAGCATATTAAGGCTCATCCGCCAGTTGAAAGAGGACGGCGGGTTTACGGTCATCATGGTATCGCACAGCATGGACGATGTGGCGCGGCTGTGCAGCCGCATCGGGGTGATGCATAACGGCCGCATCGTAAAGACCGGCACGCCCGGGGAGATATTCAGAGAGCAGGACATGCTCGAAGACCTGGGCCTGGACGTGCCGCAGATACGCAAGCTGGCAAAAGCGCTGTCTGGCAAGGGGATAGAAATCCCGCCCGACGTGTTCAACGTCGAGGATTTTTGCAGCTACTTTGTGGAAAGGGTGCGCGGGAAATGCTGAAGAACATCGCCATCGGGCAGTATTATAACACCGTCTCGCCCATTCACGCACTCGATCCGCGGATCAAGGTAATCCTTACCGCCGCGTTCATCACCATGGTGTTCTTTGTGCGCAATTACTGGGGATATGGCGTGCTTTTCCTGTTCACCTGCTTTTTATGCACGCTCTCAAACGTGCCCCCGAGGATACTTTTAAGGACCCTCCGGCCCATGCTCTACATACTTGTTTTCACGTTTATACTGAACCTTTTGTTCATGCAGGGGGAAACGGTCATTTTTTCGTGGTGGATCATCAGAATAACCGCGGAAGGCTTGAACCAGGCGGTATTTCTGGCGCTCAGGCTGTTGTTCCTGGTTGCCGGCGCCTCCTTCCTGACGCTTACCACCTCGCCCATCGAGCTGACCGACGCCCTGGAACGGCTGATGAAGCCGCTCACTGTCTTCCGCTTTCCGGCGCACGAGCTGGCGATGATGATGAGCATTGCCCTCAGGTTCATCCCCACGCTGCTGGACGAAGCCGACAAGATCATGAAGGCCCAGGCTTCGCGCGGGGCGGACTTTGAATCTGGAAGCCTCATGCAGCGCGCAAAGAACATGCTCCCGTTGCTCGTTCCCCTGTTTATCAGCGCGTTTCGCAGGGCCGACGAGCTTGCGCTCGCCATGGAATCGCGGTGCTACAGGGGGGGTACGGGGCGTACGCGCATGAAGATACTCAAACTCGGCATGCGCGACGCAATGGCAACGGCGTTTATAGCCGTGCTGTTTACGGGAATCATATTATGGGGTTGAAAACATGCCCAGGATCATGATGATACTCGAATACGAGGGAACGCGGTACGCGGGATGGCAAAGGCAAAAAAACGGCGTAAGCGTGCAGCAGGTGGTCGAGGATGCGCTTTTTTCGCTTACGGGAGAGCGCGTGACGGTGCACGCTTCCGGCCGTACCGACAGTTCGGTACACGCGCTGGGGCAGGTGGCGCATTTTGACACAAAAATGCGCATGAGCCCTGATAAATTCGCCTTTGCGCTTAACACCTTCCTGCCAAAGGACGTGCGCGTGCTTCATTCCAGGGAGGTGCACGACGGCTTCCACGCGCGGTTTGACGCGCGCGCCAAGCTGTACCGCTACGACATCCACAACGCGCCGCACGCAAGCGCCATCCACAGGAACACGCGCCTGCACGTGTACAGGCCGCTCAATATCGGGGCGATGCGCGAAGCCGCCGCCATGGTCACCGGCACGCATGATTTTGCCGCGTTTCAGGCGGCAGGCTCCGCGGTGCGCTCCACGGTGCGCACCGTAACGAGGTCGGTGATACTTCAGGAAGATGAACTCGTATCGTATGAAATCATGGGCAACGGCTTTTTATATAACATGGTGCGCATCATCACCGGGACGCTGCTGGAGATCGGGATGAACCGCCGTCCGCCACAGGCCATGCAGGATGCGTTAAACGGCCGTATGCGCACGCTGGCCGGACCTACGGCGCCGCCGCACGGCTTAACGCTTGTAAAGGTGTTCTACGACGGTCCTGCCGGAGAAAACTTGGGATAAACCCTTGACGATGAGGCCCGAATTCTATATAATAAATGTCGCGTCGGTCTATTCACTAGCCCCGGGTAGACGGATGCGCTTTGAGCATTTGCACAGGTCACAGGAGGATAATCATTTTCATGAAAACATATATGGCAAAACCCGAGACGGTGGAGCGGAGCTGGTTTGTCGTAGACGCAAAGGACAAGGTTCTCGGCCGTCTTGCAACCGAAGTTGCCACCATACTGCGCGGCAAGCATAAGCCGACATACACGCCGCACGTGGATTGCGGCGATCATGTGATCATCATCAACGCGGAGAAGATCAGGGTTACGGGGAAAAAGGCGGAGCAGAAACTGTACCGCAGGCACTCGATGTATCCTGGCGGGTTGAAAGAGGTCTCGTATAAGCGCATGATGGAAAAGAAGCCGGAATTCATCCTGTACGAAGCCATTCGCGGCATGCTTCCGCATAACAGCCTCGGACGCCGGATGCTTAAGAAACTGCGCGTATACAAAGGCAGCGAGCACAACCATCAGGCGCAGTGCCCGAAGGCCCTCGAACTTTGATGCTTTGGAGGAATAGGATAATATGGCAATGGTAGAATATATCGGCACAGGCAGAAGAAAGGAATCCGTTGCGCGGGTGCGTCTGTTGCCCGGCGACGGCAAGATCATCATAAACAACCGCGGGATAGACGATTATTTCGGTATGGAGACGCTTAAAATGATCGTCAGGGCGCCTATGGTAGCAACGGAGACGCTGGGCAAGTTCGACGTCAAGGTCAACGTGACCGGCGGCGGGTTCACCGGACAGGCTGGCGCCATCCGCCACGGTATTGCCCGGGCGCTTTTGAAAGCCGACGAGGAATTGAAGCCCCTGCTCAGAAAAGGCGGATACTTAACCCGTGACCCGAGAATGAAAGAGCGCAAGAAGTATGGCCTTAAAGCCGCACGCAGAGCGCCGCAGTTCTCTAAACGCTAATACGATTAAGGGAGAAAAGGACGCATTTATGCGTCCTTTTGACTATTACAGGCAATCTGATGGTTATCCTAATAGGTAGACCCAATTCTCGGAGGTGAAAGCATTGTACGATGTCATAATCATAGGCGGCGGCCCGGCCGGCCTTACGGCGGGAATGTATGCCTGCAGGTCGGGCCTGAAAACCGTATTGTATGAAGCGATGTTTCCCGGAGGACAGCTTGCGAATGCCACGTCCCTGGAGAACGTTCCAGGTTTTCATGAGGGCATATCCGGCCCGGATTTCGCCATGCAGCTTGAGCAGCAGGCGACCAGATTCGGCCTGGAGATCCAGTATGACGCGGTCGTGGAAATCGACACTTCGCCGGATATCAAAAAAATCATTACGTCAACCGGAAAAACGGAGGAAGCCAAAGCGCTGATCATCTGTTCGGGTCTGACACAGGGGAAACTCATGGTAGACGGGGAAGACCGTCTGACGGGCCGCGGCGTATCGACTTGCGCCACCTGTGACGGCGCGCTGTTCAAGGGCCGCGTGACTATGGTGGTTGGCGCGGGCAACACCGCGGTGAATGACGTACTCTATCTGGCGCCGTTGTGCACAAAGGTATACCTCGTACACAGGGGGGCGGCTTTGCAGGCCAAGCCGGAGCTGCTGGAGGCCATGAACGCGCTTGAAAACGTCGAACTGGTGCCTGAGAGCGTGGTCACCGCGCTGGAGGGAACCGACAGCCTCAAAAGCGTCCGCATCAAAAATATTAAAGACGGCTCCGAGCGGACCATCGAAGCCGAGGGCCTGTTCGTTGCGGTAGGCTCGTTCCCCAATACCAGTATTTTAGCCGGTAAAGTGGAACTCAACGACAAAGGCGCTGTGGTGACCGACGAATACATGCGAACGAATATTCCCGGCGTGCTGGCGGCGGGCGACGTGCGCGCAAAGCCCTTGCGGCAGGTTGTGACCGCTACGGCGGACGGTGCGATTGCCGCAAGCTCGGCCAAACAGTATATTGCCGAAAAACGCAAATAGAATATAGAATATATGGCTGAGGCAGGCGGCGAAATATCCCCATGGCAATTAGCCGTTTGCATTGGCCTGAAGAATTCAGCTAAGTGTTTTAGGGGGAAATGAAGTTGGGAAGAATCTTTGGCACCGACGGTGTCCGGGGTGTTGTAAACAGGGACCTGAGCTGCGAACTGGCGTTTGACATCGGCGTAGCGGGAGCGTACGCGCTGACCGACGGAGACTTTGAAAAGCATGAGCGCATACTCATAGGCAGGGATACGCGGATTTCCTGCGATATGCTCGAAGCCGCTCTGGCCGCGGGCATATGCTCTTTAGGGTCGCAGGCGATCTGCGTGGGCGTTTTGCCTACCCCTGCGCTTGCCTACCTCACGCGCCATTTGAATGCGGACGCGGGCGTGATGATCTCGGCCTCGCATAATCCTGTGGAGTACAACGGGATTAAATGGGTGGACAGGAACGGGTTTAAGCTGCCCGACGAAACCGAAGACCGCATCGAGGAGCTGATATTCTCCGGCATCGAAAACCTCCCGCGGCCTACGGGCACAGGCGTGGGACGCATTGTACGCCGCGAAAACTGTGTGGATGATTACATTGCGTTCCTACTCTCCACGATAGACGTCCGCCTGGACGGATTCAAAATTGTCATGGATTGCGCGAACGGCGCGGCGTACGAGGCAGCGCCCCGCGTTTTCAGGGAGCTGGGCGCAGAAGTGATTGTGTACTGTGACCAGCCGGACGGCACGAATATCAACAAAGACTGCGGTTCGACCCATCCCAATCATTTGCAGGGGTGGGTGGTTGAACACGGCGCGGACCTGGGCCTTGCGTTCGACGGAGACGCCGACCGGCTTATCGCCGTGGACGCGGAGGGGAACGTTGTAAACGGAGACCGCGTCATGGCCATCTGCGCGCTGGACATGAAACGCCGCGGACTGCTTAAAAACGACACGCTGGTCACGACGGTCATGAGCAATCTGGGCCTTGAAATCGCCATGCGCGACGCGGGCATTTGCCTTGCGAAGACCAACGTCGGGGACCGGTATGTGCTTGAGCATATGCTCAAAAACGGATGCGCGCTGGGCGGCGAGCAGTCGGGGCACATCATTTTTTTGGAGCACAGCACCACCGGCGACGGGATACTCACGGCGCTGCAGCTTCTATCGGCCATTGTGCGCAGCGGAAAAACACTGCAGCAGCTCGCATCGGTGATGACGGTTTTCCCGCAGGTGCTGGTGAATGCGCGGGTGGACGGTTCCAGGAAGAACGATTATGAGAGCGACCCCGAAATAGCGGTGCGGATAGAATACATCATCCAAAAGTATCACGGGCGGGGACGCGTGCTGATCCGGCCTTCGGGTACGGAGCCGCTGGTGCGGGTCATGATCGAGGGAGAGGACGAAGAGGATGCTTTCAATGAGGCGAGGCTGCTGGCTGCCTTTATTGAAGAACGGCTCGGATAAAGGCCGAGATATGATAAAGCGCCCCGCCGGATTGCGGCGGGGCGCTTTTGGTGCAGTTTATATCCGCGCAATCCCGGTTTTACGGGCTGTCTCGGCTACGGCTGCGGCCACCGCGGGCGCCACCCGTGGGTCCAGGGCGTCGGGAATCACGTATTCCGGGGACAAGTTTTCGCCGGTAAGCCCGGCTATTGCGTGCGCGGCCGCGAGCTTCATATCATCCGTTATGTCGCGCGCGCGCACGTCCAGCGCGCCGCGCAGGATTCCAGGGAAGGCGAGCACGTTGTTCACCTGATTGGGAAAATCGCTCCGGCCCGTTCCGACGACGGCAGCGCCCGCGGACTTTGCAAGATCAGGCATGATCTCGGGATGGGGGTTCGCCATGGCGAACACGATCGGATCGCTGGCCATGGAGCGCACCATTTCCGGCGTAAGGCAGCCGGGAGCGGACAGCCCGATAAACACATGCGTCCCAGGGACCACGTCGGCAAGGGTTCCGCGTTTCCCTTTGCGGTTGGATATTCTGGCCATAGCTTCCTTTTCCGCGTTCAGGCCGTCACGGCCTGTGTGGATAGCGCCTTTGGAGTCGCAGAGGACGACGTCCTGCAGCCCCAGATGCATCAGCAGCTTGGTAACGGCGATGGCCGCTGCGCCTGCGCCGTTGATAACGGCCGATACCTCGCCGATTGCACGCCCGGTCAGCTTCAACGCGCCCAGCATCGCGGCTACGGTTACCACGGCAGTTCCGTGCTGGTCGTCGTGAAAGATGGGGATATCGCAGGTTTCCTTGAGCCTGCGCTCGATTTCGAAGCATCGCGGGGCGGAAATGTCTTCAAGATTGACGGCGCCGAAGCTCCCGCACAGCAGCCGGACGGTTTCCACGATCGTATCGGTGTCCTTTGTACGCAGGCAGAGGGGAAAAGCGTCGATATCCGCAAACCTTTTGAAGAGCACGCATTTGCCTTCCATCACCGGCATGCTCGCCTCCGGGCCTATATCGCCAAGGCCTAAAACGGCAGTGCCGTCGGTAATCACGGCTACGGTGTTCCATCGCCTTGTAAGCGCATAGGACATTTCAGGGTTGCTTTGGATCTCCAAACAAGGCTGCGCTACGCCCGGCGTATACGCCAATGACAGGTCCTCGCGCGTTTCAAGCGCAACGGTGTTTTCTACCCTGAGCTTCCCCCTCCATTCCAAATGTTTCTGTAATGAACGTTCGCCTATGGTCATGCGCAGCTACCCCCACCTTAAAAATACTGTATATCCAATGGTTTTATTATGCACGCTGAGTGCCTGTGCTGTAAAGCACAAACTACCTGTGCTGTAAAGCACAAACTACCTGGTGGTACTTCTATGGGTTATTATGGACAGGAATAAAGACCATTGCATGGAATACTTTTTTATATTTTTGTTAAATTATATGAAAGCCAGCAGTATCGGGCGGTATTTCACAAAAAAATGACCAGGTGGCATATTGCGAAAAAATTTTTTATAATTTTCTATATTTTAGCAGGAATTTTGATTTTATGCGCTTAATACTGTTGAATTAAAGGACGGCTTTGCTTATAGGCAAATTCATTATGAGGAGTTGTTTACATTGATAAAAAAGAGGGTTCTCGCGATATTGGTTGTGTTGATGATGTTCATTCTTGCAGGTTGTATTAAGTCGAATACGAGCGTAACCGTAAACCCCGACGGTTCGGGCTCAGTCAAGCTGATTGTTGCCATTGATAAAAATTACCAGTCAATGCTCGAACAACAGGGTGCAAGCATAAAGGATACGCTCAGTTCCCAATCCGGCGATATGACCAAAGACTATACGATTGCCGATTATCAGGACGATAAATATGTTGGCATCATCGCTACCAAAGATTTTACAAACATTGAACAAGCAACGATTGAGGGCATTACGATCGACGTGAGCGATACGGAACCCAAAACCATCAAGGTCAACGGGACGATGGACGTTAATTCCGGCCTGCAGTCCCGTGGGCAGGATGCATCCGCTCTTCAAAATATGGGAAATTTCGAAATGTCGTTCGAGCTGACTCTTCCGAATGCTCCGACGAGCCATAACGCTACCCAGGTAAACGGCAACACGCTCAAATGGGATCTTTTAAAGACCCAGAATATCCAGGCAGAAGCAACGCTGACCGGCGGAGGCTCCGCGAACTGGCTGCTGATCGGCGGCATCATCGGCGGCATCATCGTCATTGCCATTATTGTGCTGATTATCGTGATGAGCGGCAGGAAAAAGAGAGCTGCAATGGGCCCCGAGCAGTATGTGCAGCAGTACCAGCCGCCCCAGGAGCCTGTGCAGCCGCAGGCAGCGCCCGCGCCCGCGCCGGAGCCTGAACCCGCGCCCGAACCTGAGCCCGCGCCCGAGCCGGAGAAGCCCGCGGCCGACAGCGACATAGAACGCCATATCCGCGAAACCGTGGATAAGTTTAAGTAAAAAGATACAGCGGCACGGACCAGAAGAATATGATGGCCTCCTTCGGCAGCTAGCCGGCAGGGGGCCATTATGCTCATGATACGGATTGCCGTAAATTAAAGTACAAGAGGTTCAGAATGGAAAACGAAAAGAAGAAACGGCCCAAGCGTAAAGACCCAAAGTTTATTGCCGGTTTGGCGCTGCTCATTATTGGTCTGGGGTTTTTGGGATATGCGGGAGGGATGAAGCTTTATGCCATATATGCCCAGAACGCGGCCGTAAACCAGTATTTAAACGGCAAGAAGCTTCCTGATTCGTATTTTTTGACGGACGGCAGGTACCTTCCGCTGCCGGACGGGTCGCTCGAATATGACTGGGAGGACATGCCGGACGACCAGACGGACGGGGCGATCGTACTCAATGTCCCTACGCCGGATGCTGTGATCGAGATTCCGGCAATCGAGCTGCGCGTAGGCATATATCACACGGAGTATATTTCCCAGATGTATACGTACATGCGCTACGGCGCCGGAATGTACCCGAAAACGGCGCCGCCCGGAACGAAAGGCAATCTTTGCGTGGCGGCGCACAGGACGGGGCCTTCCGACTTTTTCAGAAACCTGGATAAACTGAAGAAAGGGGACGAAATCTATCTGTATCACGAGGACAAAAGCTACAAGTACGCCGTAGAATTTGTCAAAGTGGTGAATAAAAACGACTGGAGCGTGGTCAAGCCGCTGTCCTATGCCGCGGTAACGATGACGACCTGCCAGGCGCAGGGCGGCGTATCCAACGCGAAACGGCTGGTGGTACGCGCGCGCATGGTGGGCGAGGGAAACATCTCATAGCCTATGGCTTTTTCCGCATTACATGCACAGAGGAGAGGACGGAATGGTTTTAAAGACACTGACGCTCGCTTTTGAAAGCAGGCAGCCGGTGCGGATCATCTATGATTCAGGAAAAGCGCTGACGGAGCGCACGGTGGATGTGCTGGCGATCGACGGGGACCGCATCGTCGCCTACTGCCATTTGCGGAAGAACCGGCGCGCCTTTGCTCTGGGGAAAATCCTGTCAGCGCGCATACAATCCGGTTTTGAGGAGCTTTAGGTGAAACAGGCGCGATAAATGCGGAAATTGTTGAAATTTGGCGTATTCTTTAGTACAATTTATATACGTTATTTATAACCGATCCGTGGGGTAATATTTGTTTTGAGGTGTGGTTATGAGCGAAAAAAATCACGGTTTCCACGAAAAAGACGCAAAAACCCAGAAACGGATTAAGAACAATAACGCTTCGGCAAAGGGTGACGAACAGACAGGGATCGACAAAACATACCAAAGCGGGCTGACTATGGCGCAGATTGACCGGTCAATAAAGGAAATGGATAATGCGGCGCTGATGGAGAGCATCGCCAATGAGCGCAAGAAGCTCAATGAGATTGCACAAAAAGCGCTTGAGTATGACGGGAATCTGGATGTTGAGATCGTACGCGAGCAGAACCGCGTGGTCGAATCGCTAATCAACGAAGCGCTTTTAAGGCGGCTCGAAGGCTTTGATGAACAGGAATAAAACGGTAAAAAATATGCGGCAAAACTATAACAATGTTGACCATGCCGTAAAGTGGCATGTATAATAAAAACAAGGTGCTGGTGAAAGATGCTTTGGTCTTTGCACCAGCATTTTTTAAAAATCGGAGTACAAGCCTGTAATTGCTTGAATGCATATCCTATGAGCAAAGGACTGCAGCCATGAAAGAAACGGATATTGATTTTAAGAATCTGGAAAATATTGCCAAAGCCATGAAAGAGATGGTACGGCTGGTGGACTCTGACGGTATGGTTTTATTCGCCAACCAAAGCATGGTCGATGCCTTCGGCGGCAAGACATACGAACCCTCGGCCTTTAGCGAACCTGCCCGCATCATAGGGGATATGAAAGAATTTTGCGTGGGTGAGCGCATCTACGAAATGATGGCCACCAAAATAACGGATGCGTCGGGCAGCGCCTTCGCGGTGCTGGAGACATACCGCGACGTGACCGAGCAGCGCCAGATGCAATCGGAGTTAATGAAAAAGAATGAAAAAATGGAAGAGCAGATGGAGCTTGCGCTGCGCATACAGCGCGCCCTGCTTCCGGCGAAGCTGCCGGATACGTTCCCTTTTACCTTCCATTTCGGGTTTGAACCCTGTGAAAAAGTGGGCGGGGATTTATACGATGTCTTTGACATGGGGCGTGGATACTGCGCCTTTTATATTGCGGACGTTTCAGGGCACGGGATCATGGCGGCGATGCTGACCGTGTTTTTAAAGCAGGCGGCGCGCGCTTATCTCAAGAACGAAGACTATTCGCCTTCCAGGATCTTGTCCTATATCTACGATATGTTTAATGAGCTGGGGCTGGAAGACGATATATATATCACCATGTTTTTCGGCGTACTCAATACGAACGACAGCACTATAACCTATGCGAACGCGGGGCACAACTGTTCGCCCCTGCTCTACGACGGGACATTCGTGCGCGAACTCTCCCTGCCCAGCGTGCCCATCTGCAGATGGTTCACGCGCCCCGGCTACAAGGACAGAAAGGTGCAGATGCCGACCGGCGGGCGGCTGCTGCTCTATACCGACGGCCTTCCCGATTGCTGCGCTGTTTTGAGGGATCCCGAAACCGTCAAGGGTTTCCTTTGCGAAGCGGGGCCGGGGGCGGAGATTGTAAAAAAGCTGCTGGATACCGTGTACGAACAGGAAGACCCCGGAGGCAGGCGGGACGACATCGCGATCCTGCTTTTAGAGCGTGAATATGATTACTGTTCGGAGCGTATTTTGCAGGAGGGGTGAGGAATCCGTTGGAGGATATTCTTCTCCAGATACAAAACAGTATAACCCAGTTTACATTCAAGGATATCATCGATATCCTGATTGTAGCATACCTCCTGTACCGCCTGCTGCTGCTGGTGAACAATACCCGTGCGATGCAGGGCCTGAAAGGGCTGGGCATCCTGCTCATCGCCTCGCGCGTCTGCGATATGCTCAAGCTCACCACGGTATCGTGGCTGCTAGCCAACATCATCAGCGCCGGCGCTTTGGTGCTTATCATATTGTTCCAGCCGGAGCTGCGGCGCGCACTCGAGCAAATCGGCAGAAAAACGGTTTTTGATTCCAATACATTAAGCGATACGGAGGCGTCGGCGGTGAGCACCGAGATTCACCGCGCACTGTTGTCCATGTCCAAGCAGCGCATCGGCGCGCTCATCGTAATCGAACAGACGACGCAGCTCGGCGAACTGATAGATACGGGCACGCGTATGGACGGGCGTGTGACTGCATCATTGATTGAAACGGTGTTTTATCCGGGGACAATGCTGCACGACGGAGCGATGATCATCAGGGGCCTGAACGCAGTTGCGGCAGGCTGTTTTTTGCCGCTGAGCAACAGCGATACGATTTCAAAAGCACTGGGTACACGCCACCGCGCGGCGCTCGGGGTATCCGAGCAGAGTGACAGCGTGACCTTTATTGTTTCCGAGGAAACGGGCAATATCTCGGTGGCGCGCGACGGAAAACTGCGCATTCACCTTGACGCAATCGCAATCCGCCTGATACTCGAGGAGATTTTTATGAAAGAAGACGGCGCGAGCAAGCCGTGGAGCAAGATTTTGCGGAGGCAAAAGTCTTCAAAGGAAACGGAAGGTTTCCTGAAAAGGATTTTCCATACGCGCAAAGGTGGCGAAGGCTGAAAGAACCGAAGATTTCTTGAACTTGTCGAGGTACTCTTGTCTGTCATTCTGAGCGCAGCGAAGAATCTTAAAAAATGGTTTATCCTATAGATTCTTCAGCCGCTTTTGCCCTTCAGAATGACAACAGCGCAAGTGCATATTTTTTGCGCCTGCAAAAAATAAATTGGGGAAATGAATTATCCCATTTATACAAGGGATAATTCAATTATCCCTTGTATAAATGGTGATAAAACATGCATAAAGCGATAGTCAAACTGAAAAGCAATCTCATGCTCAAACTTATATCGCTTGTTTTTGCGTTTCTCATCTGGTCTTTCGTTTTAAGCGAGACCAATCCGGTCCGTGAAAAAGCGTTCGATAATGTGTCGGTAACAATTACCGGCGAGCAGACCCTGAACGAGAACGGGCTGGTAATCATCGGGAACTGGACGGACAAGCTCAAAAACCTGCGTATCGATACGGAAGTGTTGCGCAACGATTATTTCCTGGTTACGCCCGACGATTTCAAGGTCACGCTCGATTTATCGTCCATACAGACCCCGGGAACGTACGAACTGCGCCTGGACGTTACCGAGCCTTCGCGTATCATTCGCGTGACAAATATGTCCGTTTCAACGCTCACGCTGGAAGTAGACAAGAAGGTTTCGCGCGAAGTGCCCGTGCAGTACCGTTTCGAAGGCACCTTGCCAGCGGGGTACTGGATGAGCGTCCCTGAAATAACCCCGGATGTGGTGGAAATCAGCGGCCCTGAGCGCATGATAAACAGCGTGCAGAAAGCAGCCTGCGTCATCAATATCGGCGGGCTCAAGGAAAGCTATAACGACAAAATGACGGTCAGGTTCTTCGATGCCAACGACAATGAGCTCAAAGACCTGCAGCTCACCGGCGGAGCGCCTTCGGCCATCGTAAAAATGGATGTTTACCCCTATAAGAATGTCAAGTTCGATTTATCGGATATGCTTGTGGGACAGGATAAGCTGGCACCCGGATACATAATAAAGAGCGTTACCGTGGATAAAACGAGTGTGAATATTGCAGGCCCGGCCGAAAAACTTGATGCGATTGATTCACTGACGCTTGATAAAATCAACGTTCAGAATGCAAGCAAGAATATCGTGAAAAAGCTCCCCGTAAAGGTACCGGACGGCGTGGTGCTGGTAGACGGGACGACGGAAGTCCAGGTTGTGGTGGAAATCAGCGAGATAGAAGACGTTGCGCACTTCGATAATCTTGCCGTGCACATTTACGGCACCCCCAAGAGCGGAAAGGCAACGGTTGCACAATCCTATGTTTCGGTAGATATCACCGGCCCTAAAAAGGCTGTGAACGCGCTGCGGGCATCCGATCTGCGCGCGTATATAAACGTGGATGGTTTTGAAAAAGGAGAGCACACCGCAAAAATCAATGTCAGGCTGCCAGGCAGCCTGAAGGACGCAACGGTGAAGGTCAGCCCTGAAAGCGCGAAGGTCACTGTAAAATAGACAAACCACAGTTTAAGGAGTTTTTACGCCCTGCTTTATGCGCAGGGCGCTTATGTTGCGGATTTATGAAAAGGATAACAGTTTTCACAGGTAATTTCGGGAGCGGAAAAACGGAGCTGGCCATCAATACGGCCCTCGGATTGCGAGAGGAAGGCAAGCGCGTGCGGCTGGTGGATGTGGATATCATCAATCCTTATTTCAAGTCGAGCTTCCGCCGCGCGATGCTTGAGGACGCGGGCGTATATGTGATCGGGCCTAACAGCGAGGGCGCGCTCCCCCCCGAAATCATATCGGTGTTTGACGACAGGGAAACATACGGCGTGTTCGACGTTGGCGGGGACCCTGTGGGGGCAACGGTGCTGGGCCGCTATAAGGAAAGGTTTGACGAGGCGGCGGACAGCCTTGAGGTGCTGTACGTGGTCAATGCATGCCGCCCTTTGTCGGATACGCCGGAGCGCGTACTGAAAATGATGGACGATATCGAGAGAAAGTCCAGGCTCAAAATAAACGCGCTCATCAACAACACGAACCTTGCGGCAATGACCACCGCGGATGAGCTTATTGCAGGGCAGGAAATGCTTGCGGAAATTGCGCAAAAGCGCGGGCTGTGCATCAAGTGGATCACGGGCAGGCCCGAAGTGCTCAGCGCTTTTAGGGAAAAGGCCGGCGCTTACGAGGGAGAGCTGCGCCCCATACATATTTATATGCGCGAGGAATGGATGGACATGGTGTAACATGGCAAACCGTTTGCGTTGACAAAGTATACGCAGTATAATAATTAGCGGTATCTGATAAATTTGCGATTTTTCGCGTTTTGTATATGTAAAGGAGTTGTAAGTATGGCGAGGGTAATCATTGATGAGCAAAGATGCAAAGGCTGCGGGCTGTGCGTTTCCGTATGCCCGAAAAAGATCCTGGAGCTGTCGTCCGGCACCCTCAACGCAAAGGGATACCGGCCGGTTGCGGTCGTGGATATGAGCGCGTGCATCGGCTGCTGTTCGTGTGCGCGGATGTGTCCCGACTGCGTGCTGGAAGTTGAAAAGTAATGTGGAGGTAGTATATATGGCAAAGAAACTGATGAAAGGGAATGAGGCGGTAGCCGAGGCTGCTATTCAGGCGGGTTGCCGTCATTTTTTCGGCTATCCGATCACGCCGCAGAATGAGATTCCCGAATATATGGCCAGGCGCATGCCCGAGGTCGGCGGCTGTTTCCTGCAGGCGGAAAGCGAAATATCCGCCATCAACATGGTCTACGGCGCGTCCGGAGCCGGAGCGCGGGTGATGACCTCTTCCTCCAGCCCGGGGATAAGCCTCAAGCAGGAAGGCATCTCGTATATGGCCGGCGCGCAGCTTCCCTGCGTGATCGTGAACATGGTGCGGGGCGGCCCGGGCCTGGGCGGCATACAGCCGGGGCAGGGCGACTATTTCCAGTCCACAAAGGGCGGCGGCCACGGCGACTACCATATCGTGGTGCTTGCGCCGGCAACGCTGCAGGAAGCGGTGGACATGGTGATGGAAGGGTTCGATATCGCGGACCTGTACCGCCTGCCCGTGCTGGTGCTGGGCGACGGGATGATCGGCCAGATGATGGAGCCTGTCGAGTTCAACGCGCCCCCGAAACGCAAACTGCCCCCCAAAACCTGGGCGTCCACCGGCTGGTCGGACAAGAGCCGTCCGCGTGCCGTCATCAATTCGCTGTTCATAGACCCGAATGTCCTTGAGGCTGTGAACAGCGAACTTCAGGAAAAATATAAGGTCATCGCGCAAAACGAAACGCGTCATGAAGAGTACATGCTGGACGACGCCGAATACGTTATCGCGGCATACGGGACAACCTCGCGTATCGCAAAGAGTGCGATTGCCACGGCGCGCAGGGAAGGCATCCGTGCGGGGCTGATCCGTCCCAAAACGCTCTGGCCGTTCCCGACGTCCATATTCGAGAAGGCCGCCGCAGACGAGCAGGTGAAGGCGTTCCTCACGGTCGAGATGAGCGCGGGACAGATGCATGAGGACGTGCGCCTTAGCGTGAACGGCAAAAAGCCCACGCACTTCATCGGGCGTATGGGCGGCAATGTCCCGACACCCGCGGCTATTCTGGAGAAGCTGCGCGAACTGAAGGGAGGAGAATAAACGTGGAAAAGGTATTCAAAAAAACCTCCATGCTCACAGATAAAACCTTTCATTATTGTCCCGGATGCACGCACGGGATCATTCACAGGCTGGTGGCCGAGTCGCTCGAAGAGCTGGGGGTGGGCGACAAGACCATCGGCATATCTCCGGTAGGCTGCGCGGTCTTTGCGTACGACTATTTCAACTGCGACATGCATGAGGCGGCGCCCGGCCGTGCGCCCGCGGTTGCGACAGGCATCAAGCGCGTACATCCCGAAAACGTCGTCTTCACCTACCAGGGCGACGGCGACCTTGCGTCCATCGGGATGGCCGAGATCGTCCATGCGGCGGCGCGCGGGGAAAAGATAACCACTATCTTCGTGAATAACGCGATATACGGCATGACCGGCGGACAGATGGCGCCTACGACGCTGGTGGGGCAAAAGGCGACGACCGCGCCAAAAGGCCGCGACGCTTCCCACTGCGGATATCCCATACGCATAAGCGAGATGCTCGCTACGCTGGACGGCGCGGCATACATCGAGCGCGTGTCCATGCACGATGTGCCCAATGTGCTGCGCGCAAAGAAAGCCATTAAAAAAGCGTTTGAATGCCAGATAGCCGGCAAGGGCTTTGCGCTCGTCGAGGTGCTTTCCACCTGCCCGACCAACTGGGGTCTTTCTCCCGTGGAAGCGCTTGACTATGTCCGCGACGTCATGATCCCGCAATATCCGCTGGGCGTTAAAAAGGAGGTTTAGGCATGGAGCACAGGATTGTATTTGCAGGATTCGGCGGGCAGGGCGTGCTGTCCATGGGCATGCTCGTGACATATGCCGGAATGCTGGAAGGAAAAGAGGTTTCATGGCTGCCTTCCTATGGGCCGGAAATGCGCGGCGGTACCGCGAACTGCAACGTCATCGTGTCGGACGAGCCGGTGAGCTCGCCTATCATAACCGAGCCTACCGCCGCCATTGTGATGAACCGTCCTTCGCTGGACAAATTTGAATCCACCGTTGAAAAGAACGGATTGCTTTTTATAAACAGTTCGCTCATTGAAGTAAAGAGCACGCGTGATGACATCAGCGTCATCTACGTGCCCACCAACGAGATCGCAGGCGAACTCGGAAACCTGCGCGTTGCCAACATGGTGATGCTGGGCGCGGTGCTGAAGAAAACGCAGGTGGTTTCGATCAAAAGCGTGATGGATTCGTTCCTGAAAGTGCTCGGCGAGAACAAGGCCAAGCTCATCCCCATCAATGAGAGAGCTTTGGAAGCGGGTATGAACGCTGTGTGAACGTTATGCTTTATAAGACCTGCTGCCCAATACGGGCGGCAGGTTTTTTCTTTGGTTTTTATAGTGAGCCGGTTTTGAGTAGTAGCTTCGGCGCATATATTTAAGGGGACAGGGAAACAAGGAGGTGTATGCGTTGCCGCCGCAGGACGACGGGAAGCCCGGCAGCTATTGCCATGTGCGGGTGTTGAATCTGGTGGAAGAGGGGATGCGGCTGGATGTTTTTTTGGGCGGGATCATGCTCACGAACGATGTCCCGTACAAGCACCACGGCCCTTATGTCAAGTTAAAGGCCATGACCATGACGGCAGCGGCCTTTTTTGCGCATACGAATTTCAGGCTGTACGGGCTGCATCGCTTCACAACGCAGGGCGACAAGGCGTATACGATGATCATAACGGGGAACGCGCGCAAAGGAAACATGTGGCTTGTAGAGGACGCGCAGCAGGACCGGCCGCGAACGATACGGCTGGTGAACGCTGCGCAGGGCGTGCGCCGTGCAACGCTGACGGTTCTGGGCAAGCGGCCGATGCTGGCTGCGTACGGGGAAGCGACGCCCTATGTCCTTTGGCCGCCGCAGGACTCGAATGTGGTGCTGCGCGCGCAGTACGCCAACGAGATCATGCGCGTGCGCGTACCGGAGCGCCTGCTGCATACCATGGGCGCGCACTCCGTATATCTTGCCGGTCCTCTGCCCACGCCGCCCGAGGCGCTGGTCCTGCGCGACGGGCCGGAATACTGAGGTTGTTTTAAACGTTGTTTACATTATGGTAAGCAGCGGTTTTGTATAAATACAAAGCAAATGCTATGGGCACATTGTAAAGAGCCGCTTGTGTCAAGCGCGCTCTTTTCGTATGGAGCCGGACAGAAATGCAAATACTTTAAATTGGGACAAATCACGTTACGCTTTTTTTCAAAAGGAAGGTGGAGGGCTATTACACAAAACAGGCTCAGACCCCGGCCGAGCAATCAAAACAGGCTGCGCGTAAGGCTGGCGCGGAGCGCGGCTTTGCGTGCGCTTACAAACCAATTGAACTGTGCGAACGAATATGCCAGGCACGCCCAGGAAAAAGGCACGGAAACAGCCGCGCAACAGTGGCTTATCGGCAACAGCATCCTGCTGCAGCGCACGCTCCAGCGGCTGAAAACCGATCTTCCCAAACACAGGTCGCTGCCTGCGGAATATGACGAAGCAAAAGTGCTTGTAATGGCACGTGAATGGATAGATTCCCTCGACGGACGGCTGGACAGGGAGGCGCTGCTCGATCTTTGCGAAAAACAGTTTGAAAAGGCCCCCCTGACCGTGACGGAACTGGACGCGCTGGGTGATGCGCTCGCGCTTGCTCTGATGGAGCAGATCGTGATCATCGCAAGCATCGGCAATACAAAAGAAAAGAGATGGTCCAAGGCCGCAAAAGAACCGGATGACGCCGTGGTCATGGAGCAGGGGTATCTGCAGCGGCAGGCGCAGCTCGATTACCGCATGGCCGTACTGATCCAGAACCTGCAGGCGCTGGAGGACCTGGACGTCGAGCGGCTGTGCGCGAAAAGCTGCCCGGCCGATGTCCTGCTTCGTGAAGACGAGGTGTTCATGCGCATGGACCGCGGCTCAAGAGGCGTTTATCGTCTTGCTGTAGCGAAAAAAGCGATTTTTACCGGCCGCAGCGAAGAAGAGGTGGTGCAAGCCGCGCTGCGTCTTGCAAAAACAGGGGAGGAACCGTTTGCAAAAGAAGTCGGGTACTACCTGCTCGATCACGGGCAGGCAGCCCTCCATCAGGCGCTGGGCGACGGGCATATAAAAGAAAGCACGTATGAGCAAAAGGAAAAATGGGTTGTTGCAGGGATATGCGCGATTACATTTGCCGCAGTCATCCCGCTGTTCTGGATATTGCCGGCTGTGCACGCGCTGTGGGTGTCCCTGCTCGTCCTGCCGCTGTCCCAGAACATGGCGCAGGAAATCGTGCGCCGTATCGCTTCAAGGTACGGAACGCATACGCTCTGCGCGCTGGACTTTTCAAAAGAGATACCGGACGAATATGCAACCGCGGTCGTGATGCCGGTACTGCTGACCAGCCCGCAGCGCGCCCGCGACGTCGCGCAGTCGCTCGAAGCCCTGTATCTGGGAAACCGTTCGGACAGGCTCAGCTTCATCCTGCTGGGCGACTATAAGGACGCGGAGGCCGAGCGGCTTGACGGGGACGCCGCAATTGCGCGCGAGGCGAAATTATGCATCCGTGAGCTGAACGCCAAATACGGAACGCGCTTTTTTTATCTGCAAAGGCCGCGGCGCCTTCACGAGAGAGATGGAATCTATATGGGCAGGGAACGCAAGCGCGGTGCACTCAGCGACCTGACCCGGCTCCTGACGGCGGGTGAAACAGATGATTTTGAAAACGTCGACGAAGCGCTTTTAAAAATAGCTTTTCGCTATATGCTCACGCTGGACGCCGATACGCAGATGCAGCCCGGCGGCGCGCACAAGCTCATTGGCGCGCTGGCCCACCCGCTCAACCGGGCGTATACGGATAAGGACGGCCACGTGGCGCGCGGCTACGGCATTATGCAGCCCATCGTGCGCACCACGTTAAGCTCAGCCGCCAAAACTGTTTTTTCAAGGAGTTTCAGTGCGCAGGCGGGCGTGGACGCCTATGCGAGCGCGTCCAGCGACGCCTGGTTCAGGTGCTTGGGCCGCAGCGCGTTTACGGGAAAGGGCCTTATAGACCTGGACGTTTACAGCCGCGCCGCCTGCAAGGTGCTTCCCGACGGCGTCATATTGAGCCACGACCTGATAGAAGGCGCTTTGTGCCGCGTGGCGCTTTGCGACCGTGTGCAGGTGCTGGACGGGTGTCCGCCGAAATACCTTTCGTGGGCAAAAAGGGAACACCGCTGGATGCGCGGAGACTGGCAGCTCCTGCCCTTCCTCTTTGCGCGGCTGCCCATATCCGGGATCGATAGGCTGCGCATGGCGGACAACCTGCTCAGGTCTCTTAAACCTGTCGCATTGCTGGCGCTGTTTTTCGCGGGCGCGCTCCTGCGCCATGCAAACCTTGTGCTCTACGCCCTTATTCTGTGGTCGGCGCCGTTCTGGATCATGCTGCTTGTTTCCCCGTTTTCTCTGCTGTGGCGCGATAACCGCTGCGCGCGCATAAGGACGCTTGCAAAAAGCAGTCTGAACTGGCTTTCCTGCCTGGCGTTCGATTTTGTCATGCTCGCACAGCGCGCCTTCCTGTCCGTACATGCCATAGTGTGTGCGCTGTATCGGAGGTTCATCAGCAAACGCCGCCTGTTTGAATGGGTAACGGCGGCCGATGCCGAGGCGGCTTCGCCCAATGCGGTGTACGCATACCTTTTAAGCCTGTGGCAGGGGCCGGTTGCGGCCGTACTGTTGTGCGTGGCGCAAATAGGCTGGTGGCCAATTGCGGCTGTGTGGGCTGTTTCACCGCTGATCGCCTGGGCTGCGAGCAGGGAGATACGCACCGATCAGTCCCTCAACAGGGACGAGCGGCTGCGTCTGGGCGTTATCAACCGCAAAACATGGGATTATTTTGTCAGGCTGGTCAATGAAGATACGCATCATCTGCCTCCCGATAACTATCAGTTCGCGCCCAAACCCGGACCGGCACTGCGAACATCCCCTACCAACATCGGCTACGCGCTGCTTGCAAACCTTTGCGCCGCGCACCTGACCTATATCGGCTGGGAGGAGCTTTGCGCCCGTACGGAAAACACGCTTGCTACGCTCGAGGCGCTGGAATCCTACAGGGGACACCTGTACAACTGGTATGACATCAGAACGCTCACGCCCCTGTGTCCGCGGTATATCTCCACGGTCGACTGCGGGAACCTCGCGTGCGCGATGATGACGCTGCGGCAGGCGCTGGAGGTCATGCCCGACGAACCGTTCTCGCCGCAGCGCATATTACAGGGCATTATGCATGCTCTTGTAGCCGACACGGAAAATGAGAATCATGGGGACGGAGCAAAAACCGTGCTCAAACGCGCGCTTACGCTTACGCATACGCGGTTCAAAGAGGATACGCACGGCCTGTGCGCCCTGCGGGAAAGGCTCGGGGCGCTTGAAGAACTGCTTGGCGCGGATGAAGTGGGCTATCCCCGTGCGCACAAGCAGGTGCGTGACGCTATAAGCGAACTGGATGCGCTCATGCCCTGGCTCAGTAAATGTCCCGCGGAAGCAAAAAAACATGCCGAGGTCATGGACAGGCTTAACAGCGTGCGCGGGATACACGACAGGGTGGCGGACGCTATCGCGCTGCTGACGGCGGATGCGGCGTCCAAAGAGCTCTGCGGTCTCATCTGGGAGGGGCGCATGGCCGCACGCGAAAGACTGCAGTTGTACGGCCCCATATGCGAAAGGCTGACGGCGCTTATCGACCGCATGGATTTTTCCGTTTTATATGATGAAGAACGCGAGCTGATGTATATCGGCATGGATGGCGAAGGCTGCGCGGGAAAGGCGCATTACGACCTGTGGACTTCAGAAGCGCGCCTGACCAGCCTGGTGGCTATGGCAAAGGGCGAGGTGCCCTTTGACCACTACAGGCGTTTGGGGCGCGTGCCCACGCGTTATAAAAGCTGCAAAACGCTCCTTTCCTGGAGCGGCACGATGTTCGAATACCTCATGACACGGCTGTTCGTACCTGACGCGCCCGGGTCCCTTGGCGAGACGGTGAACCGCGGCGCTGTCAGGATACAGCGCGCGTACGCCCGGCGCCTGGGGCTTCCGTTTGGCATGTCGGAATCCGGGTACTATGCCTTTGACCGGCAATTGAATTATCAGTATAAGGCGTTTGGCGTGCCCAACATCGGTTTCAAGTCCGGCCTTATCCGGGAACGCGTGATTGCGCCCTATGCGAGCGCGATGGCTGCCATGGTGGATGCGCATGTCGCGCTTGAAAATATGGAACGGCTGGAACGAGAGGGCGCAAAAAGCCCGTTCGGGTTCTATGAGGCGCTGGACTATACGAAGGAACGCATCGGCGAAGATAAAGAGCTTCAGATCATAAAAAGCGCCATGGTGCACCACCAGGGCATGATCCTGTGCGCGCTGACCAACGTTCTGGAGGGGGATGCGCTGCAAAAATGGTTCATGCGCGACCCCGGAATGCGTGCATTGTCCGGCCTGCTGGAGGAACGGAATATCGATACGTGGCCCAAGGCGCTGCATAAAACGGAGGAGAAAGCTCTTCCCACGGCGGGTTGCGCGCTCCCCGGCCGTGTGGTCAAGCAGGTGGGTACCGCGCAGATTGCACACCTCTTGTCGGGCGGAAGCTATCATGTGCGCTTAACCGCAACAGGCGGCGGCATGAGTACGCTGGGGAACATTGCGCTGAACCGCTGGCGAAACGACCCGGTGCTGGATGAATACGGGATGCGCGTGCACGTGCGCCTGCCGGGGCAGAAAGCGTTCTGTGCCATGCCCGGCGTGCAGGATACGCTCAACAGGGAAGAGGCCGTGGAGTTTTTTCCGCATCTTGCCCGCTTCGTAAGGAGCAGGGTGAGCATCCGCACCGAGCTTGAGGTGTTCGTCTGCCCTGAGCCGGATGCGGAAGTGCGTATGCTGACTATCGAGAACACCTCCAACAGGACGCTGGAAATCGAAGTAACATGCGCGTTTGAACCGGTGCTGTGCAGGATCGAGCA
>JBMOLJ010000091.1:0-4989 GCA_049324235.1 Bacillota bacterium | reverse complement strand
TGATTTTCCCCGCAAATATGCGGGAAAAATCATTAAAATGCTGTATTGGACCGCATCCAGATTTAAGGTGTTGGGCCTATCAGGGGCAGCCGCCCGTCTACGCGCTGTTTTTGTCTACTCATGCCCCCGGCCTGTACAGGATAAGCCTGCTCCCCGCGGGCAGTTCATTGTCGGTAACCGCGGGGTTTGCCTGTTTGATTGCGTCTACGGTTGTTGCGTAGCGCTTGGCTATGCTCCAGAGCTTCTCGCCCGGCTCCGCGAAGTAAACCGTTATCCCGCTCATCGGCTCTACGGCTTCCTCCGTCATCGTTACGCCGGTCAGCAGCGACATCCTCTGCACTTTTGCCATGCAAAGCGTATATCCGAATGCCAGCTTAACCTCTATTTCATCCCCTTTGTATTGCGCCTGCGCTCCCGTGATATGCATCATGCAATTCAGGGACATGTCTTCACTACAGCCCCCGCCATCTACCTCGATAGAAAAAGGCATCTTCATTTCCTGCGGCACAAGCGTTCCCTCGCGGTCAATACACACGGCGCGCACAAACGCAACGCCCTCGACCATCACCTTGTTCGGGCCGCATTCGGCATTTGCCATGAGCGGATATGCGTGTGTGCACAGCACGCGAAGCCCGCGGTCCTTCCCCTCATAGGGCACGGTGTTCTGATACATCGTTTGCCCGCCCCGCGGCATTGTCAGCTTCTGCATTTCCACGTCCGTGCGGCTGACAGCCAGCACGCGCGTCGGGGAATAGACGTCGCATACCATGTTTATCTGGCGTGTCTGGATTGCTTCGGCCTCGATATTCAATACCATTTCATAGCCGAATGCGCGCGCCTCACCCTCATTGCTCCCCACAGTCTGTGCGTAAATCTCGGCAACGTTCACCCAGGCACAGCCCTGCATGCCCTCTTTTACATCGCGCATCATAATCATATGCGCAAAAGGCAATGTATAATCACGCTGCTGCAACGGCGCTGCAGGATCGCTGCACAAATACGTCGTGGTTACATGGACATCGCCTTCCACCACCATTTTCCCGTCCTCGCATGTGATGCGCTGCACCGACGCCCATGCGCCGGTATGCAGCATGCGCTCGCAGGCAGGCAGGCCCTGCGCGATCATCACCTCATCCCGCAAAAGCATACTCGAATTTGCGGTATCCACCCTGCTTGCAACCTCCATGTTGTCATTGAGCATCTGGACATCGCCCAGGTCCTGACCGCTGGTAAAAAGCTGGAGCTCCTTTTGCATGGACGCGTCGCAATTGATGTTCACCGCGGCGCGCACGTTTATTACGCCTGCCTCCGTCGTATGTTCAATGCCCGCTATGCTCACATTCGCGCGGCAGCGCGCACCGGCTTCCAACCCTGGCATATCCATACCGTGTTTAAACGTTGCGCTGGACTCGAACGCCCAGGTGCTTCCCGCCCCGGCGTATACCACATTAAAGAATACGCGTCCTTCCAGCATCACCCGGTTGCTCATGGGTTCCGCGCTCATATTTACCACGCGCGCATTGAGCATGAGCACCTCTTCTACCGCAGGTTGCGAAGCAGGCGGCGCAATGCGTCCCTCCACCAATGCCTGTTCCGACGCACGCCCGGCCGGCGTGTCTATCCAAATGGTTTCACGGTACCATTGCATAGCCATACCTCCCCAAAAAAGTGACTGGTCCCTACCCAACATGATATGGCAGAAATTTGTGTTTTATGCTTTCATTGCCAGCATAATTACCGTGAAAACGCATGTTTTCTTGCCGTCGACAAACCCCTTTGGGGTTCGCGACGGATTTCCTGTGCGGTTAAAATGCCGCCAAGGCGCCATTTTTTCGCTTCTCACTCCCGGAACCCCGCAAAGCGAAGCTTTGTGGGGATAAGGAGGAGCAACGGAGCGTGCGAGCTTTCACGCTTCCGCGTGGAAGCAAGCGGAGCAAAGTTTGCTCCCGTACCCTTGCCCCTAAGCCCTTCCCCGAGGAACTCCATGCAAAACATAGTTTTGCATGGAAGCGGAGGAGCAACAGAGCGTGCGAGCTTTCACGCTTCCGCGTGGAAGCAAGCGGAGCGAAGTTTGCTCCGACGCGGTCCCCCACATCCCCTTAAGGATGCTTTTTCGACAGTCTGAATGCTTTTTAAATTATCTGGGAATACTCCCAATATAATGCAGACATATAAGGAGGAATTGCTCATGCAAAACAGGAACGTGCTTGAGCAAATTCGGCAGGAAGTAAAAGGACATGAAGGTCAGCGGGTACTGGTAAGCGCAAGGCGCGCACGGCGCGGCTTTGCTGTGAACCGCGGCGTACTCGAAGCGACATATCCGAGCATCTTTACCATTACAACCGATGACGACCAGGACAGCCGCCTAAGTTTTTCCTACAGCGAGATCCTCACACGGAACGTAATTCTCGAATGGGAATAAACCGCAAATAAAAACGGCCCGGGAAATTTTTCCGCGCCGTTTTTTACTATGCTTTTTTTCAGGTTATCCGCTTCAAGCACTCATTTCCAGCTTAAGCTTGTCCGCAATCAGGGCGATAAACTCCCCGTTTGTGGGTTTATCGTGCTTATTGTAGATGTTATAACCGAAGATACTGTTGATGTTCTCAATACGGCCGCGCGCCCATGCCACCTCTATCGCATGGCGGATCGCCCGCTCGACTTTGCTGGGTGTCGCGCTGAAGCGTTTGGCTACCGTAGGATATAATTCCTTGGTGATCCTGTTGATGACATCGCCATCATCCATCACCGTTTTTACCGCTTCGCGCAGATAGTGATAGCCTTTGATATGCGCCGGAATGCCGATTGTGAGAAATACGCCCGTGATTTTTTCATCCCTGCTGGACGGTTTCGCGCGCAGGTTAGGCTCCGCCATGACCTGCGGCTTCCTGATGGGCGTGTGTCCGTTATGCAGGTCGATAATACGGTGATAGAGCGTTTCAATGTCAAAAGGCTTTATCATGTAATACTTTACGCCCATTTCGCACGCGCGGCGAATAACGCTTTCCTGCGAAAGAGCAGACAGTACCATGATGTCGGGTTTGGAAGCGTCCGTCCGAGAGGAAAGCCTCTCGAGGACGCCAAACCCGTCTAACTTGGGTAAGATCAGATCCATGATTAATACATCTACGGCGTTGTTCTCCAATGCATCCCAAGCCTCGAGTCCATCGGAAGCTACCCCCATAACTTCAATGTCCTGCTGCTCTTTCAGATACGTTGTGCACTGTGCCAACTGATGCGTGTTGTCGTCCGCGATGAGTACTTTAACCCTGTTTTCCATGAATACAACCCCCCAATAATATACATTTGGCTCCATAGACACGTGTTTCGCCTAAACCTATTTAAAAGGGTATATATTTTAATCTTCCAAACTATTACATCTATCGTATAATATGTTTTTCTGAAAACATGGGCTGACTCTATTTTTTATCATTCTACGGTAATTTTTGTTAATTTACAATGTTAATTCCCGCTTTAATCTACAAGAATTCTGATTTTATTTTACTTATTATGGCAGTACATCCTTATTTCTAATTATTTCAAGCATTCTTTGGCAATTTTGACGCCCGTATTCATCGTTTCTTCAAATTATTTAAAATATCGCGCCTTTCGACAATCTTATATTCTGCATGTACCGTATAAAAATGAAACGACTCAAGACGTTATACGCTCATATACGGACATCGCTCTAATCCCATTTACATTTTTGCCTTATATTCATACATAGCTTGGGGAATACTTCTTTTATTTAATACATTAACGTTCTGGAGGAAATTCCATGCCGCAGATAAAAACACTCCGCCGGAAACGTCTGCAATATTTTATTTGTGCGGCGCTGTTCGGGATACTGTCCATCCGCCTTTTCTGTCTTCAGTGTATAGAAGGCGCAGAATTGACGGAACTTGCCCTGGCGCAGTCCGACCGCCTGGTATACAGCGCTAATGCGCGCGGAAGCATCCTGGACCGGTACGGCAACGTTCTTGCGAGAAGCGTGAGCGTCCCCGAGGTGCGCCTCCATCCATCCGAAGTGGACCGCAAAAAATTGAACCAGACCATACAATACGCATGCAGCCTGCTCGTTTCATCCGGGGAAACGCTCTCCTGCACGCTTCCGCTGTCCTATACATCGCAGGATTCCCTGGTATATTCTACGCGGGAGCTGAGCGATTTTATGGCCACCCTGGGCATTTCCCCGGAACAAACCGCGGCATCGGCTTTGCAGGCGCTTCGGGAAAAACTGAAAATCCCCGATTCCTTTTCGGATGAGGATGCGCTTTTTGCCGCTTCCATGCTGCTGGCCGCACGCAATACACAGACTGTGCTTGTAAATGAACTGGAATCCGATGATATCTCGAAGCTGCAAGCCATCGGGGCCAGCCTGTTTTCATATCTTATGCTGGAGCCGGGCAGCCTTGACGGCCGCTATGACATCGTTTTGGACCCGGACAACGCAAATGCCCTCGATGCTGCCACGGCACTTAATCTGTACAGGGCGCTAAGCAAAAATTTTCCGGTATCCTGCCTCCCGGGGAGCACAAACCTGCCCCTCATCTATGACGCGTCTGCCCTGGCTTTGGCCTGGGAGACCCCCGAAATAAAACAGCTCCGCAAGGATTTAGAACTGTCCGCTACCGCCACTGCGAGCGATTGCCTGCAGGCGCTCACCAAACTCTACGATATTCCAAAGACTATGGGAACGGGCGATGCGCTCATGGTTGCCGCCGTACGCCTTGAATCAGCGCGTCTGGGTACGCCCGCCAACCATTCCATCCTGTTGGCCGCCGACGTCTCCGAGGCGACAGTGGCCGCAGTCACGCGTTTGCAGGAGGACATGCCCGGAATCCTTATCGAACAGGGATGGCTGCGCGAATACCCGCAGGGCACCCTTCTTTCACCCGTATTGGGGCATATCGGGCGCATTACGGCCGAACAGGCGCAAACCTATAACCAGCTTGGGTACAACCTGGATAACGATCTGGTGGGGCGTGA
>JBMOLJ010000090.1:0-5202 GCA_049324235.1 Bacillota bacterium | reverse complement strand
CTAAAGAACTGCTGGATTTAAAAGAGGTGGAGATAACAAATCTGCAAGTATTTGATAACCTCATAAAACTGCAGATGGAATATCCCCAACGTGCCCATCCATGTCCTGCGTGCGGATACGTGACCTCGATCGTACATGACTACCGCAACGGGTAATTCATGGATGCAAAAAACTCAGCTGAAGCCGATACACGCTTAAAAGAGTTCCTGATTCTGGCCAACTTTCTCGCGGTACCCGAATACGGGCCATGTGTACGCATGCTTTCAAATTGGAAAGAATACATCCTCAATGCGTTCGACCATCCTTATTCCAACGGCTATACGGAAGGCGTGAATAACAAGATCAAGGTCTTGAAACGCGTTGCTTTCGGTTTTAGAAACTTTGAGAACTTCAGGAAAAGGATATTTCTTGCATCCGCTGATGCACAAGCAGGATAACCGGCGCGACGGTTATCCTGCTTGTGCATTTATTAAATTATACTTTACTTCCTGACCCCAACAATTGACTTTGAACCCAAAAATATTAAAGGATTTGCGGTAACTACCTGCAAATCCTTTTTCCTTATGCTTCGTTATTCCCCGTACCCGTTCGGATGGGCTTCAAAGAAGCGCCAGGCCGTTCGGATGATATCTTCCAGATTGCCAAAGCGCGGCGCATAATTAAGCTCGCGCATGATGCGGCTGCTGTCGGCGACCAGCTCCGGCGGGTCGCCCGGACGGCGCGCGCCGACCTCGTACGGCACCTTCCTGCCGGTGACGCGCTCGACCGTCCGAATGACTTCAAGGACGGTGAAGCCTTTTCCGTTCCCCAGGTTGTACGCGTTGCTGCCCGCTCCGTTTTCGAGCGAACCGAGCGCCAAGACGTGCGCGAAAGCAAGATCGGCCACATGGATATAATCGCGCACGCACGTTCCGTCCTTGGTGGGATAATCGTTGCCGAACACCGTGAGCGGTTTTTGTTTGCCGAAGGCCTGCAAAACAAGCGGTATCAGGTGTGTCTCGGGCTTATGATCCTCGCCGATATCGCCGCTTTCATGTGCGCCCGCCGCGTTGAAATAACGCAGTGATATGGCCTTTAAGCCGTAGGCCATATCATAGTCTGCAAGCATCTGCTCTATCATCCATTTGGTCCGGCCATAAACATTGGTTGGCTGTTTGGGGTACTGCTCGGTGATGAGGCCCTGCGCATCCCCGTACACCGCCGCGGTGGACGAGAACACCAGCTTATTAACGTTTGCCCTGCGCAGCGCCTTCAACAGGCTGAAAGTTCCGCTCACGTTGTTATCGTAATACTTCTCGGGGTCGGCCTGTGATTCGCCGACGCGGCTGTCGGCCGCAAAATGCATCACCGCCGATACCCCGTGCGCCATGAGCGCGTCATAGACAGCATCCGTGTCCCTGATGTCCGCGCGGATCAATGCCGCATCTTTAACGGCCTCCGGGTGTCCGGTGCTCAGGTTGTCCAGCACGGCGACCTTCCGGCCGGCCTGCTGGAGCGCGCGCACGGCGTGACTTCCGATATATCCGGCGCCGCCAACCACCATCACACAGCTCATACATCACCCTCCTGTTCTTATTCAGGATAATCTACGGATTTCAAGCCCGTTTGGCTGTCTGTACACCGTGTTCCCTTATTAGTCTTTCCAGAGTGTTGAGGGCGGTTTCTATCTGCTCCCTGTTGTGTTCGCTGATAACGCAGAACCTCAGCCGCGCCTGGTTCCTCGGAACCGCCGGGAACACCGCCGGCGGGACGAACACGCCGTTTTCGAGCATCAGGCGGCTAAGAAGCGCCGCGTCTTCGTCTTTTCCGATGAGTATGGGGATGATGGACGATTCTTTTGCAAGGCAGGTGTTGAACCCTTTCGCCTGCGCTATCTCCATAAAGTCTCTGATGTTTGCGTGCAGTTTTTGGACAAGTTCCGGACTTTCCTCTATAAGCTCTATTGCGCGCTTGGTCGCCGCGGCCAGCGGCGGGCTGATACCGACCGAGAACACGAATCCCGGTACGTTATAGCGCAGGTAATCGATCATGATCTTCCTGCCCGCAAGGTATCCGCCGCAGGTGCCAAGGCCCTTGGACAGCGTGCCCATTTTGATGTCGATATCGTCGGGCGCAAGGTTGAAATAATCGTCCACCCCGCCGCCTCTTTCCCCGATCACGCAGCCCGAATGCGCTTCGTCCACCATCAGGAACGCGCCATATGCCCGTTTGATGCGCACAAACTCCTTTATCGGCGCGATGTCGCCGTCCATGCTGTACACGCCTTCGACGACAATCAGAACCTTCTCGTACCGGTCACGGTTGGCTTTGAGGATGCTCTCGAGGGCTTCGTAGTCGTTATGGGGAAACGCCTTGGTTTCCGCGGGTGAAAGCTGGCATCCCTGCGTGATGGAATTGTGCGACAGGGCGTCGTACAGGATCAGGTCGTGTTTGTTGCAGAAATTCCCCACGAATGTGACGTTGGTGGAATGCCCGCCTACCAGCACCAGCGCATCCTCCGTATGCTTCCAGCTTGCAATCTTCGCCTCAAGTTCTCTGTATAGGGGCTTCTCGCCCGCGAGCAGGCGGCTCCCGCTGGCTGACGTACCGTATTTTTCAATCGCTTCCTGTGCCGCGCGCATCGTTTCGGGATGTCCTGAAAGGCCGAGATAGTTGTAGGAGGCGAAGTTCAGCACGCGCCTGCCGTCAACGATGGACGTGTCCCTAAGCACGGAATCATGCGAGATGAAGAACGGGTTGCCAACCGTCTCCGCGATCCTGAGTTGAAGCATGAAGTCATCGTATTCGCGCGACTGCTCAAACGTCTCCACGCGCCGCACCGCCTGTGATGCGGCAACATCCTTCTGCGCGGATACGTCCACGCCCCGCATCTTGGCATAAAGCAGGTTGGCAAGGTCGTTTACGTTTTCGCACCCGTAATAATCCGTATCGCTGATGAGCACGCCGTATTTTTCCTCGGCTTTAATGAATACGGCCAGGCTGGACAGGCTGTCGCCTCCCAGATCGTAGATGAAGTGCGCGGTATCCGAAATCTCTTCCGGCTTTAACGAAAGCACTTCCCCAAATATGGCTTTTATTTCATCCTTTATCGCGCGAAGTCCGGCCTCATCAGTAACGGCGGGCGTTTGCACCGTTTCCTCGGCGTTGCCTTTATATACCAGCCTTCCTTCGCGCACATCCAGTACGTCATATGCGAGCGAACCGTCTTCGATCATGCGCCTGACGGTCTGGCGCTTGACCTTTATCCCGTTAGCGAGCGGCATCGGCTCGCGCGTTACAATAACGGTGCGCACCTTCTTATATACCGGCAGCGGCGCATTTGCCTTTGAAAACGTTTCGGCCAGTTCGCGCACGCTGTTTTCATCCCCGCGCGCGTCTCCCATATATACGGCCATCGTGATATCCTCATACGTTTGGCCGGTGTCTACGCCCGTTATGCATATCTGTTCGGCATGGGACAGTTCCAGAAAAGCGTCCTCGAGTTCATCGGGGTATACGTTTTCACCCGATTCGTTGATGATCACTTCTTTCAGCCGGCCTTCCAGCCAAAGCCTGCCGCCCTTAATGCGCGCGACATCCCCTGTGTGGAAATATCCTTGTGCATCCACCTCCGGGCCTGTATCCACGCCGTTTATATAGCGGCCGTTATGGACATACGCGCTTTTCACCAGCAGCTCGCCCACACCTTCGGGTTTGATTCCTTCATCGGTTAAAACGTAGTATTCTATGCCCGGCATGGGCTTTCCCGTGGAGGCTGCATTGCGCAAATCGACATCCGTAGTCGTTTCGACCGACGCTATGCCGATCTCGGTCATGCCGAACCCGTTGACAAGCTGATATCCCAATACGTTGATAAGCTGCATGGCATCTGGCAGGATGTGCCCGCCGCCGGTTATCGTCAAACGGATGTCGCGTCCCAGAAGCGCATCCTGTACCTTGCCTGCGACAAACCTGCTTACCATCTTTCTCCCCATGCGCGGGAAACGCCGCTGGAGCATAAGGCTGACTCTTACCAGTTTCTGCAACTGCGCCTCGCGCTCGGGTCCTCCGAGCTTGGCTTTGCGCATGACGTTCTGCGCTACATTGTTCCAGAACAAAGGCACCGCAAATACATGCGTCACCTTGTGGCGCTTGCACGTATTGACGATGACGGCCGGCGTCCGCTCGGTGAGGTATACGATCGTTCCGCCGAAAAAGTTGCACAGGAAAAAGACGGCCAGCAGCCCGAACACATGGTTGAACGGCAGAAAAGCAAGAGATTTATAGGGCGCGTCCGTGTACGCGAAATCCTTGGTCAGCGAGCTGATGCAGCCGACCTGGGCGCACAGCGTTTTGGCCTCGTAATAATAAACCTTGGATGTCGCCGTGGTTCCAGACGTACATAGGGCATAGTATTTGGCCCATACCGGTTCATACGCGCACTCGGCGCCGCTGTTGTCCAATACTTCGGAAATGGCAATCGTAGCGCAAGCGGTTACATTAAGAGAGGTATCCGTGGTGAACAGAGCTATTGCGTCCACTTGCTTGAGCAGGTGCTCAACCTGCTCCGGCTGATGGCGCGTGTCGAGCAGTAAAGGGTTTAATCCCGCCATGACAAGGCTCCAGAACATGACCGGCCACATCGGGCCGTTATCCATCCTGAGACCGGCAAAGCGCGTCCCCGGCTCAACCGGGAGCCGCTCGCGTATGCGTTTTGCCGTTGCGCGGGAGTAGACCGCCTGCTGTGCGTATGTTACAGTCTTTATTTGATCTTCTTCCAGCAGCTCGGCCGCAATCTTTTCACCGTGGAGGCAAACCAGCTTAAAAAAGCCACGGAATGTTGCGTCCTGTTTTAACTGTTGAAGATAAGGATCGAGAGAACCCATTATAATTCCTCCAACATCAAAATTATATAAATGATTCCAAAATAAAAAACAGTCCGTCTTATAGTATCATAAATTCGGCCCGTTTCACAATATGACATATTAATAAAGCCCTTACGGCGTGTAGGACTACAATACATATGGGGCAACCACGAGAAAAAAGATGAAGGATGAGCGCAAAACGGTTATTGTTAAGTTGGCAAACAAAACAGTAGCCACCCAAGCCGGCGCCATACAAACCCAAACCCTATCAACAAATGACGCGCCCCGGTGAGCGGGTGCAGATCGACGTCAAGCATGTTCCCGCTGCCTGCTGCGTCGGCGCAATGAAAGGGCGAAA
>JBMOLJ010000089.1:0-5362 GCA_049324235.1 Bacillota bacterium | reverse complement strand
ATGCTCGCGCAGCCCTCCGGCGATATCACCGAGTACACGGAGTTTTGGAGCATCCAGACCTCGTCCGCCACGGCCAGCGCCAGCGCGCCCCCGCTGCCGCCCTCCCCGATAAAAACGGAGATAATGGGGACTTTGAGCGTCATCATTTCCATCATGTTCTCGGCAATCGCCTGTCCCTGTCCGCGTTCCTCGGCCCCGATGCCGCAAAAGGCGCCGGCCGTGTCTACAAAGCAAATCACGGGACGACGGAATTTTTCCGCAAGCTTCATCTGCCGGAGAGCCTTCCTGTAGCCCTCCGGGTGCGCGGAACCGAAATTCCTCTCCACCTTATCCTTCGTATCCCCGCCTTTTTCGTGCGCAATCACCGTCACAGGCATACCGTTTAATCGTGCAATGCCAGCAACGACCGCCTTGTCGTCTGCAAAACGCCTGTCGCCGTGGAACTCGACAAAATCCTCGAATATGTTTTGTATATAGTGCAGCCCCGTCGCCCTGCCTTTTGCGCGGGCGGCAAGAACCCTGTCAAATGCTTCCATACGCTTTTACGCCTCCCTCTGGTGCAGGGCAAGCAGCCGTACAAGATACGCTTTGAGGTCTTTGCGGTTGACGACAGCATCGATGAATCCTTTTTCGAGCAGAAACTCCGCACGTTGAAAGCCTTCGGGCAATGTCTGCCGTATCGTCTGCTCAATCACCCTCGGGCCCGCAAACCCTACAAGCGCTTTGGGCTCGGAAATGATGATGTCGCCCTCCATCGCAAAGCTCGCGGTCACGCCGCCCGACGTGGGATCGGTCAATACGGTGACGTACAGGTTCCCCGCGTCGCTGTGGCGTTTCACCGCGCCGCTGGTTTTAGCCATCTGCATGAGCGAGAGGATGCCCTCCTGCATCCGCGCGCCGCCCGATACCGTAAACCCAATAACCGGCAGGCTTTTTTGCGTGGCATATTCGAAGATGCGCGTGATCTTTTCGCCCACCACGGTGCCCATGCTCCCCATCATAAAAAACGGGTCCATCACGAACACGGCGGTTTCATGGCCGCCGATCCTGCCGGCGCCGCAAACCACGGCCTCCTTTTCCCCGCTTTCGTCCGCCGCTTTTTTAAGCTTTTTCTCGTATTCGGGGAATCCCAGTATATTGGTCGAAACCATATCGCCGTAGAACTCGTCGAACGTGTTTTCGTCCAGCATCAGGGCGATGCGCTGCCTTGCGCCTATTCTGAAATGGTGGCCGCATTTCCGGCAGACATTGCAGTTTTCCTCTAACTCGTTGACAAAAAGCGTCTCCTTGCAGGACGGACAGGAGATGCACATTTCCTCCGGTATGGAGGGGACAGCGGCCTGTGTGGATTCCTCGTATATTTCCAGCGGGTTATTCGGCTTTTTAAAAAGTCCTTTTTGCAGCATGCATTATCCTCTTTTCGCCATGAAATCGGTATAGTAATTTCCGGCCATGAAGTCTTCGTCGGACAGGATATCCATCTGAAGCTCGCTGTTGTGGTCAACGCCCTCGATGACCAGCTCGCAAAGGGCGGCCTGCATCTTCCGTATCGCTTCCTCCCGCGTCGGGGCGTGCACGATAAGCTTACCGATCATGGAATCATAAAACGGCGGAACGACGTAGTCCTGATACAGCGCGGTATCGAAGCGTACCCACGGACCGCCGGGTATATGTAAAAGCGAGATTTTTCCGCTGCTCGGGCGAAAATTCAGGCTGGGGTTTTCCGAGTTTATCCTGCATTCGATGGCGTGACCCTTGAGCGCGATGTCCTTTTGGGAAAAAGACAGCGGCAGACCTGCCGCGATGCGTATCTGCCATTTTACCAGATCGATGCCAGTCACCTTTTCGGTGACCGGATGCTCCACCTGCAAACGCGTGTTCATCTCCATAAAATAGAAGTTGCCGTCCTTATCGAACAGATACTCGATGGTTCCGGCGTTTATATAGTTCACGGCACGGGCCGCTTTTGCCGAAATTTCCGTCATCTTGTGGCGTATTTCTTCAGTTACCACGGCCGAAGGGCTTTCCTCCAGGAGTTTTTGATTCCGCCGCTGGATCGAGCACTCGCGCTCCCCGAGGCAGACCACGTTCCCGTGCTGGTCGCACAGCACCTGCATTTCTATATGCTTTACGGGAGACAGATATTTCTCCATATACATGGAACCGTCGCCGAACGCATTTAGCGCCTCGGCCGACGCCATCATAAAAGCATTATCGAAGCTGTCCGCGTCCTGAACCAGGCGTATGCCGCGCCCGCCGCCGCCCGCCCTGGCTTTTATCATCAGGGGGTAGCCAATCCTTTCAGCTTCGGCCCTTGCCTCTTCCAGGCCGGACACAACATCGCACCCGGGGATCACCGGCACACCGGCCGCTTTCATCGTCTTTCTCGCCGTATCCTTATCGCCCATTTTCGTTATGACATCGGCGGAGGGCCCGATAAAAACAATGTTGCATTGTTCGCAGAGGTCCGCGAACCTGGCGTTCTCGGACAACAGCCCGTATCCTGGATGCACCGCCTGCGCGCCTGTCATCACGGCCGCCGAAATAATGGCCGTCATGTTCAGATAGCTGTCCTGCACCGCCGCCGGGCCGATGCATATGCTTTCATCCGCAAGGCTGACATGCAGCGCGTTCCTGTCTGCCTCCGAAAACACGGCAACCGTGGAAACACCCATTTCCTTGCATGCACGGATAATACGCACGGCGATTTCGCCGCGGTTTGCAATGAGCATTTTTGAAAACAAAGCGGTCACCTCTTATTTGACAAGTGCGAAGGAAAATTCTCCGGAAACGGCAAGGCTGCCTCCCACATAGCCTTTCCCCTGTGCAAAGAAAAAGGGCGGCTTGGATTTTATGATGCTGGCTTCAATCTCCAATGTATCTCCCGGGCGTACCATATTTTTGAATTTTACGTTGTTGATTCCTGTAAAATACGGCGTTGAACCCTTTATTTTTTCCATAATCAGCACGCAGCCGGCCTGGGCCATCATCTCGCACAGGATGACCCCCGGAACAACCGGATTCCCTGGAAAGTGGCCCTGCAAAAACCATTCGTCTCCCTTAACGTGATATTTGCCAATAGCCTTGTTATCCTCAACCAACGTCGTTTCATCGATCAGCAGCATAGGCTCCCTGTGCGGGATAATCTTCATGAGCTCTTCTCTATTCATAGGTTCCCCCTAAAAAATTTTAAACAAAATCTGGGAGTACTCGACTACCTGCCCGTTCTGCACGCAGATATCCACGATCTCGCCGTCCGTTTCGGAAACAATCTCGTTCATGATCTTCATGGCTTCGATGATGCAGAGCACATCGCCTTTTTTCACCCTGTCGCCCACCTTGACGAAGGGTTCCGCGTCGGGAGCGGGCGCGGCGTAGAATACGCCGACCATGGGCGATTTGACTTCCGTTATCAGGTTGAAGTCAACCACTCTTTCCGTGATCCCGGAGGTGTCGGGCTCCAAAGGCGCCGGCGCAGCCGGCGCATGATGCGCAGCAACCAGATGAACGTTCTTCTCCAGGCGTATCTTCGTGTCGCCCTCCGAGACTTCAATGGCCGTCAGCCCCGCTGACTGCATGATCTGCGCCAATGATTTTACTATTTTAATGTTCATAGGCTACTCCTTCTTATGCTTTGGTAAAAGCAAGGCAGGCATTGTGTCCGCCAAAACCAAGCGAGAGCGAAAGCGCGAGATCAAGGTCGGCCTTCCTTGCCGTGTTGGGCACATAATCAAGGTCGCATTCTTCGTCAGGCTCTTTATATCCGATAGTAGGCGGAACCATACCGGTATACAGCGCCATTACGGATGCAATCGCTTCCACCGCGCCCGCACCGCCCAGCATATGTCCCGTCATGGATTTCGTGGAGCTGACCATCGCGCTGTAGGCCTTTTCCCCCAGCGCGTTTTTGATGGCGATGGTTTCGGATATGTCATTGAGCGGCGTGCTTGTGCCGTGCGCGTTGATATAGATGCCGCCTGCCTCCCGCATACCGGCTTCGGCTATTGCGTCAGTGATTGCCTTGCCTCCGCCAATGGCTTCGGGGTGCGGCGCCGTGATATGGTACGCGTCGCAGGTGTTCCCGTAGCCGCTGATTTCGGCGTATATCTTCGCGCCGCGTTTTTTGGCGTGTTCATATTCCTCGAGTACGAGCGCGCCCGCGCCCTCGCCCATGACAAAGCCGTCGCGGCGCTTATCAAAGGGGATCGAGCTGTCCGCAGGATCGCTCCTTACGGAGAGCGCCATCATGTTTGTAAACCCAGCGATGGCGAGCGGGATGATGGCCGCTTCGGCGCCGCCGGCGATAATGGCGTCGGCAACTCCGTACTTTATCGCCCTAAACGCTTCGCCTATTGCGTGCGACGAAGTCGCGCACGCGGTCACGACCGGCAGGCACGGGCCCTGCGCGCCAAAACGTATGGCAATGTTCCCCGCCGCAATGTTGGCTATCATCATGGGCACAAAGAGCGGTGAAACCTTCCTCGGGCCGTTTGTAAACAGCTTCTCGCACTCGGCAACGAACGTGTTGATACCGCCGATCCCTGAACCGAAGTACACACCCAGCCTTTCAGGATTTATATCCGAAAGCCCGCTGTCCTCCACCGCCTGCGCCGCCGAAGCCATGGCGTACTGCGCATAGAGATCGGTCCTTCTTTTCTCGTTTTTATCCATATACAGTAAAGCGTCAAAGTCCTTTACTTCGGCGGCAATTTTGACCTTATAGTCCGTGGTGTCAAATTTCGTGATAAAACCTATGCCGCATTTCCCCGCAATAAGGCTATCCCAAAATGTATTAAGCTCATTTCCCACGGGGGAGATGACGCCCATTCCCGTTATGACTACTCTTTTCATCAATCAAGTTCATTCCTTTCCGGTACCACCGAGGATGCATTACGATGATTCGTTCTCATACTCCTGTTCCAGCGTCCTGAACAGTTCGCTTACCGTTACAATCCTGTCCACCCTGTATCCGTTCGCCCCGATGAATGCAAACCCGTTTCTCAGCCTGCCGTTATAGGCATTGATCAACGCGGCGGCGATGCAGTACGGGCTTTTTCCCTGTTTGCAGGTCGAAATGCAGTGATACGGGCAATTGTACGGCGTTTTCTCGCCGGCTTTGATATCCCGTACAAAATCGTTCATGATGACCCTGCCGGGAAGGCCGACAGGGCTGTCGATGATGCCGATGTCTTCCTTGCGGCAATGCACATAGGCTTCCTTGAAGCCCTTGTCCGCGTCGCATTCCTCGGTCGCCACAAACCGCGTGGCCATCTGCACGCCCGAGGCGCCTATCTGCAGGAAACGCCGGATGTCGCCGCCGGTGAAAATCCCTCCGGCTGCAATAACCGGGATGCTCCTTCCG
>JBMOLJ010000088.1:0-5406 GCA_049324235.1 Bacillota bacterium | reverse complement strand
TGTTCGAGAAAATAAAAGAGAATACCCATATTATTATTTTGCATCATCACATAGAATAATGGATCCTACAGGAAGAGTTATTGCAGAAATTTCAGGCAATGATAATGAAGGGCTTGTTGTATTACAAATGCATCAAATATTAAAAGGACATTTGTCACTTCTAATAAATAGAATATTTGAATGGTTAGAAAAAGAGGGAGTTCTTACTCCTGAAAAAATTTGCAAAATAATCTTCCAATCCCCACTATTTTCTGATTCACATAAACCTACCGTTAGGCAAGCGATAGAAGCATATTTTAATAAAAATCATATGATATTTATTCATTTGATCATTCCGCAGATAGAAGCTGCGTTCAGGGAATTGTTAATTATACGCGGTGGAAATTGTATGAAAAAGATAAACGATTCTTATGAGTATAAAACATTGAATGATATTCTTTCTGATGAAATAATAAAGAACACACTGCCCGAGGATACTATTTTTTTCTTAAGAGTAGTCCTGGCCGACAAAAGAGGATGGAATATACGGAATAATGTATCCCATGGCATATGGTCCGAAGATGAATTTAATGTGCACGCGAGCCAGAGACTATTACAAATACTTTTTCTTTTAGGTTTGTTTAAAAAACCAGCAAAACAAGCCTAGAACAAACTCAACTGATCACTTTGGGGCAGTTTGTGGAAACAGCCGTGTGCGCGGAGCGTTTCGATCACCGCGCGGCTGACATGCGCGCGCGATTGCAGGTCTTCCACCGAACGGAAAGGCTGCTGCTCCCGCGCGGCCTGCATGCTCCGCGCCGCGTTTTCCCCCACGCCGGGGAGCGCCGAAAAAGGCGGGCGTATCGCGTTGCCCTCAATCAAAAACCGTGTGGCGTCTGAATGCTCCACATCAACAGGCAAAAAGGAAATTCCCCGAAGGTTCATCTCGAGTACGATCTCCAGAATGGTCAGCACTTTCTGATCGCGTTTGTTCGCCGCGGCGCGCTGCCTGTATTCCTCGATCAATCCCGCGATATGCGCACCCCCGCCCAGCATAATCGTGGCGTCGAACTCATCCGCGCGCACGGAAAAGTAGGAAGCGTAGAAGGCAAGCGGGTAATGCACCTTATAGTAGGCAATCCTGAAGGCCATCATCACATACGCCGCCGCATGCGCCTTGGGGAACATGTATTTGATTTTCTGGCAGGACTCGACGAACCAGTCCTGTACGCCGCATGCAGCCATAGCCTGCTGCATCTCTTTGGACAGGCCCTTGCCCTTGCGCACCGATTCCATGATATTGAAGGCGGTCAGAGCGTCCATACCGGTCTGCATGAGCTGGTTCATGATATCGTCGCGCGTGCAGAGCGCCTTGGACAACGTAGTGACGCCTTCCTGAATCAGTTCGCGCGCGTTCCCGATCCACAGGTTCTCGCCGTGCGACAAGCCGCTGATGCGTACCAGCTCGGCCATGGTCGTCGGGCGCGTTTCTTCGAGTATCTGCCGCACGAAGCGCGTGCCGAATTCGGGAACGCCCAGCGTTCCCACCGTGCAGCCGATATCCTCCGCCCGGATGCCAAGAGGCTCCACGCTTGAAAAGATGCGCATGGTCTGCGGGTCATCGGTTTTGATGGTGCGCGGGTCGGTTCCGGTGATTTTCTGCAGCATGCGGAGCACCGTCGGGTCATCGTGCCCGAGCATGTCCAGCTTGACAAGGTTGTCATGCAGGGAGTTAAAGTCAAAATGCGTGGTTATGATGTCGGTATCTTTTGCGTCGGCGGGATGCTGGAGCGGCGAAAAGTCCATGATATCCATGTCGCGCGGCACGATCATGATGCCGCCCGGATGCTGCCCTGTCGTGCGCTTTACGCCGATGCAGCCCTGCGCCAGGCGTTTGATCTCCGCCTTTGTCGGAATCAGTCCCTTTTCCTCGCAATACGCCCGCGCAAACTCCTCGGCGATCCGTTCGCCGATGGTGCTGATGGTTCCAGCCCTGAACACGTGTTCCTTGCCAAAAAGCTCTTCAATATGCTTGTGCGCCGTTGCCTGATATTCGCCTGAAAAATTCAGGTCTATATCCGGCACTTTATTGCCCTCGAATCCCAGAAACACCTCGAACGGGATGTCGTACCCGTCCTTATTCAACAGCGTGCCGCAATTCGGGCAGTCCCTGTCGGGCATATCGCTGCCGATGCCGTATTTCGACGTGTCGACGTCAAAGTCCGAGAATTTGCATGCGGGACAGACGTAGTGCGGGGGCAGCGGGTTGACCTCGGTTATCCCCAGCATGGTCGCCGCAAGCGAAGAACCTACCGAGCCGCGCGAGCCGACCAGATATCCGTCCCCGGCCGACTGCCGGACCATTTTCTGCGCGATGGAGTACAGCACGGCGTACCCGTGCGTGATGATGGAACCAAGCTCCTTTTCCAGCCGTTTTTCGATGATCTCCGGCAGGGGGTCTCCGTATACGCTGCGGGCGGACGCAAAGGCGGAACTGCGTATCTCATCGTCCACGCCGTTCATTTTAGGCGCATAAAACCCTTCGTACAGGAAAGGCGTCACTTCGCCGATGGCATCCAGTATTTTAGCCGGATTGGAAACCACCACCTCCATTGCCGTTTCCTCTCCCAGGTAGGAAAACTCTTCGAGCATTTCGGCGGTCGTTTTCAGGTGCAAAGGGGGCTGCAGCTCGGCGTCCGGGAGCTTCTGCGCATGTAAAAGAACCTTCCGGTAGACGCCGTCCCCGGGATGCAGATAATGCACGTCGCCCGTTGCCACAACCGGCTTGCCGTATTCCCTTCCCAATGCAACGATGCGGCGGTTGATGCCGCGCAGGGTTTCCAGGTTTTCCGCTTCCCCCCGGCGGATCAGGAATTCGTTGTTGGCAAGCGGCTGTATCTCGAAATAGTCATAAAACGCACAGAGCGCGCGAAGCGCATCCGGCTCCGCACCGCGCAGCAGCGCCCGGTATAACTCCCCCTGCTCGCAGGCCGAACCCAGCAGGATGCCTTCCCGGTTCTTTGCCAGCAGGGTCTTGGGGAGCCGCGGCTTGTAATGGAAATAATCGATGTGCGACCGGCTGATAAGCTTGTACAGGTTTTTTATGCCCGTCTGGGTTGAAGCCAGCAGGATGACATGATATATGGGCAGGTCGCGTATCGAGGTCTTGCCTGAGAAAAAGCTGTTAATATCGTTCAGCGTTGTCGCGTTGCGGGCTTTGAGGATAAGGAGCGCCTGCTGGAGTATGACGGCCGTGGTATGCGCGTCATCGCTTGCGCGGTGATGATGGCCCATGTCTATCTTGAGATGCTTTGCAACAGCGTCCAGCCTGTAGGTTTTAAGCCCGGTCCAGACCTGGCGCGACAGCGACAGCGTGTCCAGTACGGGCTGGTCGAACGTCAGACCCTGCTCCCGGCCCGCTGCAAGGATGAACGACATATCAAAACCGGCGTTATGCGCAACCAGGCATGCGCCTTCGGCAAACCGGGCGAAATCGCTGATTGCCTGCGCGGGCGCAGGGGCGTCCTGCACCATCTGCTGCGTTATACCGGTGAGCTGCGTGATCCTGGGCGGAATCGGGATGCCCGGATTGACGAACGTTTGAAAAGTGCCGGTGATCCTGCCGTCCTCCACGCGCACGGCGCCTATCTCGGTCAGACGCTCCACGGACGGGTTCAAGCCGGTGGTTTCCACGTCGAACACGACGAAACTGCTGTCAAGGCTCCGCCCGTCGCTGTTGCGGACGATCGGCAGCGTATCGTCCACCAGATATGCTTCAACCCCGTAGACCACCTTAAAGTCTTTCATTTTTTTTGCGGCTGCGTATACATCGGGAAAAGCCTGCAAAACGCCGTGGTCCGTTATGGCGATGCCGGCATGCCCCCACGCATGCGCTAGCCTTACCGCATCCTTTGCGTTGGTGATGCCGTCCATGCTGCTCATCTGCGTATGCAGGTGCAGCTCTATGCGCTTTTGTTCGGATTCGTCTTTCCGTACGGGTGCGTCGCGCAATTCAATATCCTGCGCATTGAGCACCGTTTCCTTTAAAAACCTGTCAAAGCTGCAGTCGCCGCGCACACAGAGGTATACGCCTTTTTTTACCGCAGTTTCCACCCTGTCAAACGTTTTTTCCTGTTCGAAGACCTTAACGGTAAGCGAAGACGTCAAATCTGTGATATCAAAGCGCAGCATGCGCCGCCCGCTTTTAAGCACGCGCGATTCGGCGTCCAAAACCATGCCCTGTACAGTGATGCGTCCGGTCTCCTCGTTCACGGAGAGTATCTCCGATACCGCTGAACGGATTTTCGAGCCGAGAATAACCCTGTCTCCGTTTCCACCGTTCTCCCGTCCGTTCGCCCCCTCAACGCGTACAAAGGCATATACAGGCGCGTCATCATCACGGATGGGTTCTTCATCTTTTTCGTTATCCAGAGAATATTCGTCTGTTCCATCCCCTGTAATTTGCGCGTCCGGCAGGCATTCTTCCCCGCCGGGGCAGCGGACGTCCACACGGATCCTCTCAAACCCGGGGAGACGCCCGGCAAAAGCAAGTTCTATTTTTTCAATCATCTCATCGGGGACTGCCTGTTCGCAAAAAAAAGAAATGTCCACCCATTTCTTTGAAGGCCAGACGCGTACGCTGTCCAATTGCAGCGTTTCGCTATGCGGCCTGCCGAGCGCGCAAAGCAGCAGTTCCCGAAGGACAGGATTCATTTGATCGGACATATTATGAAATTTTTACTCCTTTATGCGGTGGATGAAGGCCATGCCAGGACTTCGCTGACAAGTGCGTCGATGATCTCGTTCATGGGCAGAGTACACAGCAGTTCCCCGTGCTTGAACAAAGCGCCCCGGTCTTTCCCGCAGGCGATGCCGATATCGGCCTCGGCCGCTTCCCCCGGGCCGTTGACCACGCAGCCCATAATCGCCACCTTGAGGGGTAGCTCCACGTGCTGCAAACGCTCGCGCACCGTTTTTACGGCGCTCTCCAGGTCATAGGAGCAACGGCCGCATGTCGGGCAGCTGATGATTTCGGGCCCGAATTGTCTGAGGCCGGCGGCAACCAGGATGTCGCGCCCCGCCGCTACTTCCTGTACAGGGTCGCCGGTCAGGGAAACGCGCAGGGTGTCCCCTATGCCTTTAAGCAGCAGAGCGCCGATGCCCATAGCGGATTTGACCAAACCGATCTGCGCGTACCCTGCCTCTGTAACGCCGAGGTGCAGCGGGTACTGCACACGTTCTGCCATGAGCGTATACGCGTCCACAGTCGTTGATACGTTTGATGCTTTCATGGAGATAATGATATCATAAAATGCGCATGCTTCCAATATCGCAACATGCTCCAGCGCCGCATCTACAAGGCCATCGGCGCTCGGGCCGCCGTATCTTTCCAGGATGTGCTTCGGGAGCGAACCGCCGTTTACGCCG
>JBMOLJ010000087.1:0-44007 GCA_049324235.1 Bacillota bacterium | reverse complement strand
GATGACGGACAGCTTTTGATAAAACTTGAAGGCGGCAGCATGCTCAAGGCGTTGGCCGCAACCGGCATGAACCTGGCCGCAGGTGAAAGGCTGGTGTTGCAGGTCTGCACGCAGGGCATCGGCAAAACACAGATGCAGATACTCGCGCGGGATGGCGGAGCGGGCCGGAGCGCGAATACGCGTGATGGCATAATGCGCCCGCCCACTGTGCAAGTGGGCGCGGATGCAGGGAAGAACACGGGCAACGCCATGCAGGCAGCCGACGATGATGCCGTAATGGAGCTGTGCAGGCTGGTATCGGAAACACCCGGAATCGGGAAAGCCCTGCAGAAAATGATGCAGTCGTTAATGGACCAGCCCGCGTCCGCAAATGAGGCTGTCCTGCCTCGTGTGCAGGAAAATATACGGGGGCGGACGGCCGGTTTCGCTGACGCCGGGACGGAGGCGTCGCCCATGCAGGAGCAAAGCCTGCGCGCCCGGCCGGAGACGGCGCAAAACGTTCAGAAGCAAATCCCCGTTCAAATTGAGCCGCAAAACGGGGGCGTTTGCGTCGGGACTGTGCCGGAACGAGCGGCGGCGCTCCTCCGGGCGGCCGCCGCGGGCCCCATACAGGCTCCTGTGGCCGGTGAGACAGCAGCCTTGCAGGATGCAGAGATAGATCCGGCCGGTGCAGCGCGGGATAATGTGCAAAGCGCGCCCGGGACGGGCGGTGCGGCGGTGCTGGCCAAACCGCAGGGTACGGATATGCGGCAGGGCGTACCGGAGCAGGTTGTGCCCGCGGAGAACACCAAAGCAGCCGCTTCGCAAAAGGCGCCTGTATCCCATCCTGTGCGGGAGAGCGTACAAAACGAACCCGCAGCACCGTTGCCGGCCGAACGGCCGGATTTGCGCGAGACGCTCATCCGGGATGTAAAAGCGATGTTTGTTCGGCCGGATGCCCAGGATTTTGACGGGGAAAGCCTGAAACGGCAGATAGAAAGTCTGAACGAACGCATGGCCGAATTGGGGCAAAAGGCAGCGTTGGCAGGCGGAGACGGCAAAGCAATCGGGAATCAGCTTGAAGCCTGTGCAGCGCAGGCGCGGCAGGTTGAACATATCCAGCAGTTCACGTATTTGCAGATACCCGTCATGCTGCGCGAAAAAGAGAGCACAGCCGAATTGTATGTATTCCACAGGGACAAAAGGGGAAAGCCCATTGACCCGGGCGCGACGGTAGTGATGCTCGTCCTTGACACGCAGTGTATGGGGAAGGTTGAATCGGTGGTACGCGCCGAGAACAAAAATGTGCATATACAGATGCGCGTTGAGAACGAGCGCGTGGCGCAGATGTTTGAAGGGAAGGCCGCGATTCTGGACAGGGAGCTTGCCGAGGCGGGATACAGGCTGACGCAGATGGCCTGCAGGCTGATCGATGCGCCGGCAACACCGCAGAACGCGCCGGAAATCGCGCTGAATCTGTTAAGAGATGGTACACGCCGCCTGGATGTGGTGATATAAGGAGAGAGGTATGGAAAAAGCACCGGGTACGCCTTTAGAAGTAGCCGCGCTCAAATATGCACCGGAGAATGACGATGCTCCGGTCATTGTCGCGCTTGGCAGGGGTGAGGTTGCCAGGCAGATCATGCTGCGGGCGCATGAATACGACATACCCGTCGTTGAGGACGCGCAAACGGCCGGCATTTTGAACCGGTTCAGGGTGGGCGACACTATCCCGCCCGAATTGTACGCGGCCGTGGCAAAAATACTGGTGTTTATCAGCCGGATGGACGCCGAGTACGCGCAGAAAATGGGACTATAACAGGGGGGCAGGACCATGAATGAAATAACCGCGTTAAGTGCGACGAATGGATTGATGTCGAACGCTTTGACATCACGCGCAATCAACGGTGATGCTTCGCCGACCCTGTTCAGCGACCAGCTTTCGACTATGCTGGCACAATCCATGCTCCAGCAGGCAATCGGTTCTTTCGGAACCGGCGGGCCAAGCGGGACATCCTCGCTCATGCAGGCGAATCTGTTATCGAGTTTGGCGCAGAACCAGGGCACGGACAACTCCGCGGCGCTGATGATGTGCATGCTTTTGATGAGCTCGGGCGGGAACCAGAGCGCGGGCATGATGGCGGCGCTCTCTTCGCTGGCATCCGCGGGGTCCGAAAACACGCTGCGCACGACGGGGCTGCGCACGGCCGCTGCTGCGTATAAAACGGTATCGGGAACGACAGCGGGCCTTGCCCAAAACGGCGAGGCTATACCGTATGACTCCTGGAAGCCTGTGAATCCTTTTCTGACCAACACGGCCGGCAACCGCAGCGCATCAAACTACAGGGCTGTGATCAACCAGTTCCAGGTGGAAACCAACGGCCGTTACAAGGTGAACAAAATGGGAAACAACGATACCTATTGCAATATTTTCGTATGGGACGTCACGCGCGCAATGGGCGCGGAAATACCGCATTACATTGACGCCCAAACCAAGCAGCCCCGCTCGTATCCCGATACCGCCGGAACGACCTGCATGACCGCCAACACCATGGCCGACTGGCTTGCAACCACCGGCAGCGATTACGGATGGAAGCGCGTGTCGGCCGAGGAGGCGCAGTACTACGCAAACCAGGGACATCCGGCGGTGACGGTCTGGAAAAACCCGCACGGGCACGGGCATGTACAGGTGGTCTGCCCGTCCGGGGACGGGACGTACAACGCGCAGAAGGGCGTGACCATAGCGCAGGCCGGCAGGCATTTGTATAATTATGCATACATTTCACAGGTATATTCGAAGAACACGCTTGACGACGTAGCGTACTATGTTCACATTTAGCGTGCGGTATTATCGCTGATGAAGTTAACCTTTTTTGCTCGGCGACCGATATTAGGTATAGAGCCTGCATGCGGACAGGCCGTACCCAATAACGGCAAAAAAGAAAGCGGGTGTTACCATGAGCATAAGCAGCTTGAGCGGGTCTACGCTCCGTGTTTCGGGGCTTAGCTCGGGAATCGATACGGATAGCGTTGTGCAGGGATTGCTGGCTCTTGACCAGTTGAAGATCGACAGCCAGTTCCAGAAAAAAGAGAAGCTGGGATGGAAGCTGGATGCATACAGGGAGATCAAATCCGACCTGAAGGCATTTACGCAAAAATACATGAGCGTTCTGGGTTCGGGAAACCTGTGGTCGACCGCTGCGATCAAGGTATATAACGTTACGCTGAGCGGAACCAATACCAGCGCGGTCTCCATTACCGCAGGATCCAATGCGAAAACGGGGACGATGACCATCGATTCCATTACACGGCTGGCCGAGGCGGCGCACGCGAACGGTTCGACGGGTGTGGCCACCGGCGGGGGGCTCACAGGTTATAATGTTGCCCTCAAAGACCTTGCCCTGACGACGCCGCTAGAATTTGTGGACGGCAATATTTCTTTCAGAATCAACGGCAAGGATTTTACATTCAGCGAAAACGATACGTTGCAGACCATGATGAATACGGTTAACAACGATTCGGACGCAAAGGTAACCCTTTCCTACAGCCAGCTAACCAATTCCTTCAGCCTGAAAACGGACGCAACAGGGAGCAGTACGTCTCTTGCCATTGTTAATCTTACCGGAAACGCGTTCGGGGACGGCGTGACAGCGGGCGCGCTGGGCATGGATGCCGGAACCTACAGCAACGGGCAGGATGCCCTGCTCTCCATCGCGGGCGTGAGCGTTACGCAAAGCTCCAACAATTTTACTATCGACGGCATAAACTACACGCTGAACAAAACGACAGCAGAGGCCATCGATTTTACGGTAACGCAGAATGTGGACAGCGTCGTGAGCAAGATCAAGGCGTTCATCGAAGACTATAACACGCTTATCTCCAAGTATAACGACAAGCTGGTGGAGAAAACGTATTCGGGGTTTCCGCCGCTCACAGACAAGCAGCGCGAAAACCTGAGCGATTCGGAAATAGAAAAATGGGAAAGCAAAGCCAAAAGCGGCATATTGCGCAATGACAGCGATATTACCAACCTGCTCTCGAACTTCAGGTCGGCGTTTTCCACGGTGGTTGGGGACACGGGCAAGTCGCTCATCGACATCGGACTGAAAACAGGGGCATATACCGAAAAAGGTAAGATTGAGTTGGACGAGGACAAGCTCCGAGCGGCGCTTACCGAAAACCCGGATCAGGTTGCGCAGTTGTTCACGCAGTCGTCGACGGCTACCGGAACGGCAAAATTCAACGAATCCGGCCTGATGCAGCGCCTGTCCTCTACGATTAACAATTACACCAGCAAGATCCAGTCTGTCTCCGTAGAACACACCGAAAAGCAGATCAAGGCAATCGAGGAGAAAATGGAGGCCCTGGAGAAGATCATGAAGAATAATGAAGAACGGTACTACGCCAGGTTCACGGCGATGGAGCAGGCGATTTCAAAGATGAACGCGCAGAGTACCTGGCTGAACTCGCAGTTTTCGTCCCAGTCATCGTAGTACGGTAAAGCAGAATAACTGGGGAGGGTAACATGGCAACCGCATCAAATGTATATGAAACTTACAAAAAACAGGGCGTTATGACGGCGAGCCCGATAGAACTGGTGATATTATTATACGACGGCTGTCTGCGGCAGCTGCGTGCGGCAAAGATGTGTATTTTGAATAAAAACTATGAGGATGCGAACCAGGCGCTGCAAAAAGCGCAGGATATTGTGACGGAGCTGTCGTCGAGCTTGGATTGCAGAATAGGGCTTTCGCGTCAGCTCATGCAGATCTACGACTATGTGACCTGGAAAATGCGGGAGATCAATGCATCCAAACAAGCCGAAGGAATCGACGAAATAAGCGGGCTGCTCAGTGAACTGAAGGATGCATGGGCGAAAATCAAGGCATCGTGCTCGATAGCTTATTCTCAAGAGGGATGAAGATATGGAGCTGGCAGTGAAGGAAACCATGGATGTGCCGCAGTTGTGGCTGAAGAAAGCCGAGGCCATGCAAACCATTTACCTGCTCACGCTCGAGCAGTCCAAGGCGTGCGCCGCCGAGGACACGCAGCGCCTCCTTGAACTGCTTGAGCAGCGCCAGAACTGGATGGACCAGGTGGATGCGCTGGATACGTGGATGTCGGCCCTGGATGCGCATGAAACGGTCCCTGCGGCATTGCAGGAGGAAGTAAAGGAACTTTTGAAAAAGATCCGGCAAGTGGACGCGTACAATCAAAAGATTGCGGCGGACAAGCTGGGGGATATCAAAAACGGCATACGGGACAACAGCAGGATGAAACAGGGCATGCGTTCGTATATCCAGGGCTCTGCAGTGGTCGACGGAATGTATTTTGATACGAAGAAGTAAAACTGCCGCAAGCTTCGGGCATTTCGGCAAAGGATGAAAGATGATGAGAGTATCCGAGATAAAAGCGCGTGCGGCGGAAATCAAAAACCTGGATAGCGGCGAAACACAGCGCACTGCCGCAGGCAGGGTGCAGACCTTCAGCCGCCAGTTGAGCGAGACTGCCGGATCTGCATATCAGAAGCGCCTTGCGGAAATGGTGGAAGGGATCACCAGGCAGGGAAAGCTCCTATCCCAGCGCACAGACCTGAAGGAGTTCATGAAATACCGTGAAATGATCTCCGAGCTGATGCATGAGGTTGTAAGCAACGCTTATGCCTTTAACAAGAGGAATGCGTTTGATGCCCGCGGCCGGCACCGCATCTATGCCGTGGTGCACAAGGTAAACGCAAAGCTCGACGATCTGGCGCGGGAAGTGCTCAAAGAACAGCAGGACAACCTGAAGATACTCGAGGACATCGAGGATATCCGCGGTTTATTGGTGGATATGCTGCTTTAGCATGCAGGCGCGGCCTGACACGCGGAAGGAGCGGCTGATAAACACGGATACTCCTGCCCGCACGGTGGCGGCCGGAGCAGAACTCCGGTCACAATAGAATCGACCATCGGGTTAACGCAGCTTGCAACAGGCAGGTTGCGTTTTTTATTCTGAAAAAAGGCCCGCATTCACGGATGGTGAAAAATACCGGAAGTTTTATGTGAAATTTACGCAGGCAATAAAAAAAATTAACAAAAGGAGAAAAATTTCTGTTATGTTTTGCCGAAATGTGATGATTAACTTTTACAAGCGGAAAAAACATAACGGTATAACTATGGATTTCGGGAAAAGGGATGCAGCTTTTAAGTCAGAGGCGGTGAGCAAAGTGAATATAATTGAGCGGGCGTGGATGAGCAAATGGGAACAGGTGCAGGGATTGTATCAGGAAAAACTCGGAAAGCTTGGCGTATTCAATGATTCCAGCTTCTCCGACGTACTCGCGTCCGTGCAAGGCTCGGATTTGGGCGCAGTGGGAGCTGCTGATACCTCCGGCGTGCTTTCAACAGAGGCAGCAGGCACGGAAACAAAGGCGGCTCCATCGCCGTCGTCCACTGCCTACGACAGTCTCATTGAACAGGCGTCCCAGAAGTACGGGGTGCCCGAAAGCCTTATCAAGGCCGTAATCAAAACCGAATCCAATTTTAATACGAAAGCCGTATCATGCTGCGGAGCCATGGGGCTTATGCAGTTAATGCCAGGAACCGCCTCCGGTTTGGGGGTGGACGATGCCTATGATCCGGCGCAGAACATAGACGGCGGCACGCGCTACCTTGCCGGTTTGTTAAAGCGGTATCAGGGAGATGTGCGCCTGGCGCTTACGGCCTACAACCGCGGGCCGGGGAACGTGGGGAGCATCAGCGGCTCCAATTCGGCGCAGGACCTGTGGAACAACCTTTCGTCGAATGCAAAAGTGTATGCAAACACGGTGCTGGAGTACGCGCAGGGTTACGGTTACGCGGCCGGAATATAGATTTGGAGAGATGCGTTATGTTTGATTCGATGTTCAGATCGGTAGGCGCTTTGGAAAAGGGGCTCAATGCATGCACGCTCAGGAACCAGGTGGTCTCGAACAATATAGCCAATGCGGATACGCCTGGATTCAAGGCTTCGTCCGTTAATTTTGAGGAATACGTGCAGGAGGCGCTCGAAGACGGCGACGATTTTGCGCTCAGGAAAACCAGGGACAAGCATATGGACATCGGGACGTCAGGAATAGAGGACGTGGAGCCGCAGGTCGTGACCAATACGGGGACAACGATGCGCATGGACGGGAACAACGTGGATATTGAATACGAGATGAACGAACTGGCGAAAAACAATATCGAGTACTACGCGCTCCTGCAAAAGGTGAACAGCGAGTTTACACAGCTAAGGACGGCTATTACGGAAGGAAGGTGAGCGGACTAATGAGCATGTTTAAAGCGATGGACGTCAGCGCATCGGGGCTGACGGCACAGCGCTTCAGGATGGACGTGATTTCCGAAAACATTGCGAACATGGATACGACCAGGACCGAAAACGGCGAGCCGTACAGGCGCAGGGTTACCGTGTTCGAACAGCAGCCGGGGGAGTCATTTTCTTCGTATTTGAGCAATGCGTCCTCGGGAGCAGCCGGTGGCGTACGCGTAGCCGGCGTGGTGGAAGACCCTTCGCCATTGAAGCTCGAATACGACCCGGAGAATCCTGACGCGAACGCGGAAGGGTATGTAGAGAAGCCGAACGTGGACGTTGTGACTGAGATGGTGGACATGATATCCGCTTCCAGGGCGTATGAGGCAAACATTACGGCGCTTAACGCAAGCAAGGAGATGTACATGAAAGCGCTCGAAATAGGAAGGTGATTGAATGCTGAGCATTGATGCGGTTGCGGGGAGCAATCCCCTGATGAATTCCCTGAGCAGTACGGGGACGCAGGCGACGGGGGACAGCTTTTCAAGCATTTTAAGCGATGCGATAGGGCAGACCCGGGAAACCGCGGCGGCAAACGATGAGAGCAACGCGCTGCTGCTCTCCGGCAGCGAGGACAGCCTGCACTCGGCGATGATCGATGCGCAAAAGGCGGAGCTGGCGCTTCAGCTGACCGTACAGATCCGCAACAAAATATTGGATTCGTATAACGAGATCATGCGCATGCAGGTATAACGAAAAGACGCAGACACTTCGAATTGATGGCGCAGGGCGGGGGACCGAAGAAACGCCGCCCTGCCGCCTGGAAACAGCAAAGCAAGCACAACACGAGACCGCGGGACCCTTTTATACCGGTCCCGGAAAGCGCCAAACCGGCACGCGGAAAAAAGATGCGTGGTGGTCCGGGTAGTGCTGTGTCCGAAAGGGGAAAGCACATGGGGGGATACAAGGACATCATCGTACAACTGCTCATATTCATTGCCGTGCTCGTGGCGGCGTATTTTACAGCAAAGTATTTTTCCAAAAGGAGCCTGAAGGCCGCCAGAAGCCGGCACATGCGCGTGACGGACCGGCTGCCTCTGTCCAGGGATAAGACGGTGTACCTGGTCAAAGTAGGGGACGAACACTACCTGCTCGGGGCGACGAACCAGCAGATAAGCGTTCTGGGCAAACCGGAGATTGAGGAAGACGAAGATGCGGGAGACAGGAAGCACGGTTCATCGTTTGCCGCGTTCATGGCAAAGGCGGCGCATAAGACGGCTCCTGAACAGGAGGATTGGCGTGCGGCGCCTGACGGGGCCGGGGAAAAGAAAGGCTTCAGCCTGAAGAAAGCCCGTGATGCGTGGCAGGATATGCTTCGCAAAAAGCGTGAGAACGAAGAAGCCTTGCGCGCGTACCGGAAGGATCACAAGCAACGAAAGGAAGAAGACGAGTGAGTGCAGCCAAGCGTAAACGCCTAATCGTATTTGCCTTGCTTCTTTTAGCGGTGATCCTGTTATCGGGATGTTCGTCTGCCGACGCTAAAAGCACGACCGGCGCGCCGCTGGGGGGGCTGCTCGGTTCAAGGTCGGAGACGCTGGATATACTAGGGCTTCTGACCATACTGACCCTGCTGCCTTCCATACTCATCATGTTCACGTCGTTCACGCGCATCATCATCGTGCTCTCGTTCGTGCGCAACGCGCTTGGGCTGCAGCAGATGCCGCCCAACCAGGTGCTTACAGGGATTGCGCTTATTCTGACGTTCTTTGTGATGAGTCCGGTACTTTCGGATATCGACAAGAACGCGTATCAGCCCTATGTCGCCAACAAGATTACGCAGGAGCAGGCGGTGGAGAAGGCGCTGGAGCCGGTGCGCGATTTCATGTTCAGGCAGACCTATAAGGAGGACCTGCAGTTCTTCGAGGGCGTTGCTAAAGTGAAGGCCGAAAAGCTGGAGGATATCCCGACCGAGGTGCTCATGCCCGCGTTTGTCACCAGCGAGATCAAGCGCGCGTTCCAGATAGGGTTCTTGATCTATATCCCGTTTATCGTGATCGATATGATCGTGGCCAGCGCGCTGATGTCCATGGGCATGATGATGCTTCCGCCAACGGTCATCTCCCTGCCGTTCAAGATACTGCTGTTCGTATTGGTAGACGGGTGGATACTCACGATACAGACGCTGATCACCGGGTTCGGTTAACCCTTTCACGGGTTAACCAACCGGCAGTGAAAGGAGACGGCAACTATGGAACAGGGGCAAATCATCCAGGTGGCGACAGACGCCGTCGTAACCATTATTTCCGTTGCGGCGCCGCTTCTGGGCGTTGCCCTGGTCATCGGCGTAGTGGTATCCATATTCCAGGCCACGACACAGATAAACGAGCAGACGCTGGCTTTTGTCCCCAAAATCGTTGGGATATTTATAGCGCTGCTGATTTTCGGGGGCTGGATGCTGACCACGCTCAGTGATTTCGCGACCAGGGTATTCGGATATGCAACGACCATGATTGGATGATGTGAAGCGATGCTGGAAACACTGACAAACCTGCTGCCCCTGCAACTGGATTATTTCCTTCTGCTGATGCTCCGCGTTTCGGCGCTGATCTTCACGTCGCCGATATTCGGGCGCAGGAATATTCCGCCGATGGTAAAGATCGGGTTTTGCCTGGTACTGACCTACATCCTGTATGTGACATACCCGCCCAAAGAGGCGCTCCAGTACGGCCATGTGCTCGTCTTCGCGTTCATGTGCATCAAGGAATTGGTATTCGGCCTCATCCTGGGATTCGTTACCACAGCGTTTTTCAATCTGGTGTTTACATCGGGACAGATCATCGACATGCACATGGGTTTTGGAATGGCGGGCGTGATGGACGTGCAGAGTGAGACCCAGGTGCCTATGGTGGGGAACCTTCTCAACATCGTACTGGTTATCGTGTTTTTCGGGGTAAACGGGCACCAGCAGCTCATCAGCATGCTGAGCGCCACGGTAAAGCAGATACCGCTCGGGCAGGTTGCGATATCCCCGGATATCGCATTCGTGGCGGCGGAGGTATTCGCCCTGACCTTTCTCCTGGCGGTGAACGTGGCCATGCCCGTGATCGCCGCGGCGCTGCTGGGCGAAGCGACGATGGGCATACTGCTGCGTACGGTCCCGCAGATGAACGTGTTTGTGGTCGGGATCCCGGTGAAGATCATCATCGGGCTTGCCATGCTCCTTTTCATGATGCCGGTTTATGTAGGTTTCACGGGCACGATATTTACGAATATGTTTTCATCCATAGAGAAGCTTTTTAGCGGATTGATAGGTGCTGTATGAGTCAGAATTCGGCCGGTGAAAGAACAGAGAAGGCGACATCCAGAAAGCGCAGGGACGCCCGGGAACGGGGCCAGGTACGCAAGAGCAGCGAGGTGAACACAGCGTTCACGCTGCTTCTTATGTTCGGTGTGTGGCAGGTTTTTGGCTCCGGTTTTATCGGGCAGATGAAGGGGCTGCTGGTGCAGATTTTCTCTTCGGACGTGATGGGCCTGGAGGTGACGCAGGCTAACGCCGGATCCATATTGCAGGGTGCCTTATGGGCGTTTATATTCACGATGGGGCCCGTGCTGATTGCGGCCGTGATCGTTGCCCTGCTGGTCAACATCCTGCAAACGGGGTTTTTGTTCTCGTCCAAGGCCATGAAGCCCAAGTTCAACAGGATCAGCCCCCTGCAGGGATTCAAGCGCATCTTTTCATCCAGGTCGCTGATGGAACTGGGGAAGTCCATCGTCAAGACGGTCGTGCTGGGCATCATCGCATACTCCGAGATAGAGCGGAACCTGGGCGTTATTTCAGGGATGATGGCGGGCAACGTGATTGATACGGCCGGGCAGATGATCTCCATGATCATGGGCATAGCGTTCAAGCTGGGGATTGCGCTGGCCATCATCGCGGGATTCGACTACGTGTACCAGTGGTGGAAGTACGAAAAGGACCTCCGCATGACCAAGCAGGAAGTCAAGGATGAGCATAAGCGCATTGAAGGCGACCCGCAGGTGAAGGGCAGGATACGGCAGAAGCAGCGCCAGATCGGGCTGGCGCGCATGATGCAGATGCTCCAGGAAGCCGACGTTGTCATCACCAACCCCACGCATTTTGCCGTGGCGCTCAGCTACAAGGAAGGCAAGGACATTGCGCCGGTGGTGGTGGCAAAAGGAAAAGACCTGGTAGCGCTGCGCATCCGCGAGCAGGCGCAGGCCTGCAATATCGTTGTCGTGGAAAATAAGCCGGTAGCGCGCGCGCTGTTTGCGGCGTGCGAGGTAGGGGACGCGATTCCGCCGCAGATGTATCAGGCGGTGGCCGAGATACTGGCGTATCTGTATCGTTTGAAAGGTTCGGTAGCAGTCGGGGGGTAAAGGATGAAGTTTTCTGATGTTTTTATAGCGGTGGCAATACTCATAATTATCCTTTTGATCATACTGCCGCTGGCGCCGTTTTTGCTGGACGTGCTGCTTATAGTCAACCTCTCGCTCTCGATCCTGATCATGCTGGTTACGCTCTACGCAAAAAGCGCGATGCAGTTTTCGACGTTTCCTTCGGTGCTTTTGATCGTCACGCTTTTCCGGCTGTCGCTCAATATTTCGTCAACGCGCCTGATACTCGGCAACGGCGGCGACGCGGGGCATGTGATCGATACGTTTGGCAGCTTTGTCATCGGCGATAACCTCGTTGTCGGCCTGGTGTTGTTTTTGATCATCATCATTATCCAGTTCATCGTGATCACCAAGGGCTCCGAGCGTGTCGCAGAGGTAGGCGCACGGTTCACGCTGGATGCCATGCCCGGCAAACAGATGGCGATAGACGCCGACCTGAACGCGGGCATCATCGACGAGACGACGGCCAGGCAGCGGCGTGTGGACATACAGAACGAGGCGGACTTCTACGGGGCGATGGACGGTGCGAGCAAGTTTGTCAAGGGTGACGCTATAGTGTCCATCATCATCATCGTGGTCAACATCGTGGGCGGTATTATTATAGGCTCCACGCAGGGGAACATGGAGTTTTCACAGGTAGTGCAGATATACACGCGCGCGACGGTTGGCGACGGGCTGGTGTCACAGATCCCGGCGCTGCTCATTTCGACATCCACCGGAATGATCGTTACGCGCGCCGCGACCGAGAGCACCATGGGAAGCGATATCACAAGGCAGATATTCGCGCAGCCGATGGTATTGATGATACTGGGCGGCATGCTCGCGCTCTTCAGCCTGATTCCCGGACTGCCGATGATCCCGATTCTGATGCTGGCCATCCTGTTCGGCACGCTGGGATACATGCAGTTCAGAGCAGGCAGGGCTGCCGAGACCCAGGAAGAGGACGTTACGCAGGCGCTGGCCGAGGAAAAGCGCAAGCCCGAAAACGTCATGGCGCTTTTGCATGTCGACCCGATAGAGCTTGAGTTCGGGTACGGCATCCTGCCGCTGGTGGACGCGAGCCAGGGCGGCGATCTTTTAGACCGCGTCGTCATGATCCGCCGCCAGTGCGCGGTTGAACTCGGGATTATCGTGCCGGTGATACGGCTCAGGGACAACATACAGCTGGGCACCAACAAATACGTGATCAAGATCAAGGGTGTGGAGGTATCGGGCGGCGAGGTCATCGCCGACCATGTAATGGCCCTCAACGCCGGAAACGCAACGGGTGAGTTGAAGGGCATCGAGACGGTGGAACCCGCATTCGGGCTTCCGGCCGTGTGGATCAGCGAAGCGGAACGCGAACGCGCCGAGATGATGGGCTACTCCACCATCGACCCGCCGTCGGTCATCGCCACGCATTTGACCGAGATAATCAAGCGCTATGGGCACGAACTGCTGGGCAGGCAGCAGGTGCAGGCGCTGCTGGATAATCTCAAAAGCACGCAGGCGGCACTGGTGGATGAAGTGACGCCCAAGATGTTTACGCTCGGCGAGATCCAGAAGGTGCTGGCCAACCTGCTCAAGGAAGGCATCAGCATCCGGGATATGGTCACGGTGCTGGAGACGCTTTCTGATTACGGGCGGCTCACGCACGATCCCGAGATGCTCACCGAATACGTGCGCCAGAACCTCAAGCGCTCGATCACCAGGCAGTTCGCGTCTGAGAAGAAGCTGCGCGTGGTTTCGCTGGACGCAACGCTGGAGCAGATGATACTCGATCATGTGCGCCAGAGCGACCACGGCTCGTTCGTGGCGCTGGAGCCTGACATCATCAAGAAGCTGTTTGCAAGCCTGAAGCGCGCAATAGAACGGATGACAGACCTGGGGCGCGTACCGGTCGTACTGACCTCGCCCATGGTCCGGCGGCACTTCAAACACGTCACGGAACAGATGGCGCCGGACCTGACGGTCCTTTCCTTCAACGAGCTTGAGCCCGGCGTGGAGATTACATCGGATGGGGTGGTAAGCATATGAACATCAAGAGGTACATCGCAAAGGATATGATGGAAGCGACGCGCAAGATTCGCGAGGAACTGGGGCCCGAGGCGGTGATCCTGCATAACAAGACGATCAGGAAAAAAGGCCTGCGGCGCTTCTTTTCCCCGCCGATGGTGGAAGTGGTGGTGGCCTATGAACCGCCGACAAGGCAAAATACAATGGTGCAGATCCCAACTGAAGCATACCGTACAGCCAGGGAAAAGCCTATGGACCTGCCCTACAGGGGGCCTGAGCGCGAACAGAAAATCAGGGAGCTTGACGGCAAGATCAGTGACCTTCAGGCTATGTTCGGCAATCTGAACGAAAAACCCGATCGACCGCAGCCGGTTCCGAATGAGATCATCCCCCTCAAACCCAGGCCCTATGTGCCGGCCGAAGCCCCCGATCTGTCTGCCGAAAGGCTTGTAAACAGCCTGCTGGAGATGGAAGTGCTTGAAGACATGGCATTAAGCCTTGCCGCGAAGGCAAGGCGTATCGCAAAGGCGCGGGGCGAGCACGTGGCCAAAGTAATGAAACAGGTGGTATACGAGCAGCTGGGCGACCCGCAGCCCATCAGGCTCAGGAAGCTCCAGAGGACGGTGGTCATCCTGTTCGGGCCAACCGGCGTGGGCAAGACCACTTCGCTCATCAAGCTTGCCGCGCATTATTCGCTCGTGAAAAAGCTGAAGGTCGGGCTGATCAATGCCGATACCTACCGGCTGGCGGCGCATGAACAGCTCAAGGCGTATGCCGACATCATCGGGACGCCGCTGAGCATAGTGTATACGCCTGAAGAAATCGTTCCGGCGCTGGCCGAGCATGAGGACAAGGATATTGTGTTTATCGATACGACGGGCAAGAAGCCGGGGGACATGGAGCACCGGGCGGACATCGAGAAAATGGTTGAATTGAGCGGCGCGAGCGAGGTGTTTCTCGTGCTTGCGGCTCCGACAAGTACCCGGGTCTGCAAGGAGATCATCAAAAACTACAACTGCCTGAAAGACTACAAACTGCTGATTACAAAAACGGACGAAACCGATTCGACGGCTACGATCCTGAACGCAAGCTATCTGTCCGGCCGGCCGCTGTCCTATATCGCTATCGGGCAGAACGTGCCCGATGATATCCAGGTGGCCGACGTTGCAAATATCGTGCGCCAAACATTTGAGGAGGAGAGAACATGCTTGAGCAGGTTAGCAAACTGAGAAAAATGGTAGAGCAGCAAAAACCTTTGCCAAAATCGCATGTTATTTCTGTTTCCAGCGGAAAAGGCGGCGTGGGGAAGACCAGCTTTGCTGTCAATTTTGCAATTGCGCTTAGCCAGCGCGGGAAAAGGGTATTAGTTATTGACGCCGATTTTGGGCTGGCCAATATCGACGTGATGCTGGGCGTATCGGTGGCGCATGACCTGTCCTCTGTGATAAGCGGGGAACAAGACATCCGCGACATTATTCTGGAAGGGCACCACGGGGTCAAGTTCATATCGGGAGGATCGGGCGTGTATGACCTGGTCACGCTCGATGAAGCGCAGGTGCTGCGCCTCCTCACGCAACTTGGGCGGCTTGAGGATATAGCCGAGATCATCATATTCGACACCGGCGCGGGGATATCCGATGTCGTTCTGCGGCTGGTAAGATCGAGCAATGAGGCCTTTGTGATCACAACGCCCGAGCCCACCGCGATAATGGACGCATACGCGCTTATAAAGACGGTGGACAGGTTCAGTGAAAAGCCGAATATGCGTTTGGTCGTCAATATGGTTTCCTCGAACAAGGAAGGGAACGAGATGCTCAGCGGATTTGCCCGAGTCGTCCATAAAAACATGGAATTCGAGCTGGATAAAATGGGGTTCATCCTGAGCGATCCGAACGTGACCCAGGCGGTTAAAGCACAGGTTCCGTTCATGATAGGATACCCGAACAGTCCGGCCTCTCAAAATATACAGACGATCGCTTCAAAGTACCTGGACGCCAACTTCCGCGAAACCAGGAAAGAAGGCCTTGCCGAGTTTTTAAGCAGGCTGCTGAAGAGACGCGCAGAAATTTCGGGGTAATGTAAATGGATTTGAGCAAGCATTTGTATGTTGGAAAACGTGTGTACATTATCAAGGAAAAAAGCGTTTATATCACAAACATACAGGACATCAAAGAAGAAAACGCTGTGATGCTGGCCGTGCCGATCAGCAGAGGGGTGCCTGTCTACATTGCGGACGGCACCAACATAGAGGTAGGGTTCTGGGAAACCAACGGGATATATTCGTATAAGGCCGTCATGAGCCAAAGCGTTTGGATCAATGCTCTGCGCATGTATCTCGTTGAGCCCTGTTCCAGGCTCGTAAGGCTCCAGCGGCGGGAAAACTACCGTCTGCCCGTGTCCTGCAAGGTAGAGGTTGAGATACTGGACGGAGACAATGACGAACCTGTGGAAAAGCTATCGACGTATTCCCTGAATATCAGCCTGGGCGGAATCTGTGTCAAACTCCCCAGGCTTCTGGCTAAAGGCACGCGGTTGATATGCAATGTAAACCTGGAAGAAAACGGTTCTTTCAGGGCTGCAGGGGAGGTGGTGCATCATGCACAGACAAACGCCGTCGACGATACGTATGCGCTGGGCGTTGAGTTTTCACAATGCTCGCCTGCTGAACTGCGCAAGCTGGCACGGTTCATGCGGGCGGAGGAGCTTAGGAGAAGGAGAGTACGATGATGCCTGCAAGTACCGCTCGTAAATATAACAGTCCACACCCCGCCGGCAGGGCTGGATATGAAAAAGCAGATGCGAAAGCTATCGAAAAGGCATGGACAGAGTTTTGCCGTACGCGCAGCCCCGATGTGAAGAATATGCTGCTCACGCATTACCTGTATCTGGTTAAAGCCATTGTAATGCGCATGATGCCCACGTACGGCAATCATAACGATTACGACGACCTGTTCAGCTGCGGTGTGATCGGTCTGATGGACGCCATTGATAAATTTGACATCATGCGCGAGGTCAAATTTGAAACGTATGCCGTACGGCGCATCCGCGGCGAAATCATAGACAACATGCGCAAGCAGGACTGGGCGCCCTCCAGCCTGCGCCGCAAGATCAACGCGCTGGGCAAGGCGAGCAGCGACCTGGAGGCCAGGCTGGGCCGCGAGCCGCATGAGGACGAGCTTGCACAGTACATGGACATAAGCCTGGGTGAACTCAGGAAGCTGATCGACCGGTCGCATATGTTCAACATTGTACATTTCGAGGATGTGCTCATTGCCGGAGGCTCGGAAAAAAAGCTTGCAAACCGCGAGGACCTTTCTACATCGGCACAGGTTGAAAAGATTGAGATAAGGGACGCGCTGGGGTCGCTTATCGACGCGCTGCCTTACACCGAAAAAACCGTTATCGCACTGTATTATTACAAGGAGCTAACATTCAAAGAGATATCGAAGATACTGAATGTATCGGAATCCTGGGTGTCGCAGATTCATTCGCGGACACTCCTCAAGCTTAAGGACAAGCTTAAGGACGCTTTGTACGGATAGGCTTTTTATATGGAATAGCCGGAGGCGAGGAGGTAAGCCAGGTGACCAAGATCATCGAGACGCAGATCATGATCCACAGGACAACCGAATATGCCAAAGAAAGCAGCTTGCAGCTCCACAGAACAGACGTGTCCCAGGAGGCGTTCGCCAAGGAAATGAAAGCGCGTGCCCAGCGTGAACTGCATAAGCCGGTTGGTGTCGCGAACGTTGACGGCGACATCATGATAAAGGAAGAACAGGAGACGGATAAGAGAAAGCACCCGCGGCATCCGGGCAAAAAAACGCGTGCGGAGCCAAAAGGCAAGACCGGCGGCACGCCTGATAACGAAGACAGTACATCAACCATCGATATCCGCATATGAGAAAATTGCAAAAAGACCGTGTTTCCTCAATATGCAAACAGGGTATTTGCAAATCGTGACGATAAACTTTGGCTACAGGCTCTGGCCGGTTGGCTTTACTGAAGTTTTCCGGGTTAAAAACCGATACAAAGTATAGGACAATAGCTATCAGCTTAAGGGAGGATACAATGCTTCGAGGTTTATATATTGCCGGCACCGGCATGCTGACGCAGATGAGCCGCATGAATGTGCTGACAAACAACATCGCGAATGCGCAGACCACGGGCTTCAAAGCCGATCAGATGCTTACGCGCTCTTTCAAAGATATGATGATCGAACGCATCAACGATCCGGCGGTGGTAAATACGACCAACGAAGTCGGCCCATTGAATACCGGCATACATATCGATGAAATATATACTGCTTTTGAGCAGGGGGCCATTGAGCAGACGGGTCTAGGCACCGACCTGGCGATTGAAGGCGACGCGTTCTTTACGGTTCAGACGCCGGACGGCATACGTTATACGCGCGCGGGGAATTTTACGGTGAATAAGCAAGGGTACCTCGTCACGAGCGAAGGCAACCAGGTACTCGGGAAAAACGGGCCGGTACACGTAGGGACCGGCGCTTTCTCGGTGGACGCGACCGGCGTGGTGGAAGCCGGTGGAAAAAGGATAGACCAGTTGCGCATGGCCGCCTTTGCCGACAACAGCGGCCTTAGAAAAGCCGGAAGCAACCTGTTTACGAATTATACGAACCAGCCGGAGTTGGAGGCAACCGGATACAGCGTTGTGCAAAACAGCCTCGAGAATTCGAATGTTGAAGTCGTGGATGAAATCGTACGGATGATGACCGTGCAGCGCGCTTATGAGACGAACCAGAAGGTCATCCAGATAACGGACGAGACGTTCGCCCGCGCAGTGAATGATATCGGGCAGATTTAAATTGGAGCGTGAGCGCAAATGATACAGTCTTTATATACGGCGGCGACAGGGGCAAAAAACCAGCAGCTCATGATCGATACCATTGCGAACAATGTTGCAAATATCAACACGGACGGGTTCAAGTATTCGCGCGTGACCTTCCAGGACGCCATGTACCAGACCATGCGCAGCCCTATCCAGCCGCAGGGGGATAAAAATCTGGAGCTTGGGCATGGCGTATTGCTATCCGATACGGCGATGAATTTTGTACAGGGCGCGATGCGTTCCACCGGGGAGACGCTGGATTTCGCGCTGGACGGCGACGGGTTTTTTACTGTGGCAAATGCGCAGAACGAAACGATGTACACGCGCTGCGGGATGTTTTCGGTGTCGGTAGAGGACGACGGAACGTATCTCGTTACGGCGCAGGGATATTATGTGCTAAGCGACCAGGGCGAACGCATCAAACTCCCTTCGGGTACGGAGAATATCACGTGCAACAGTGCGGGAGTGCTCTCAGGCGCTTCAGGAAACCCTTTTGCAACGCTCGGCATCGCTGCGTTCGACAATATGCAGGGGCTGGAAAAGAAGGGCGACAATCTTTATGCGGCTACCGAGGCATCCGGACAGGCAAAAAAAGCGGATGACGTGACGGTGAAGCAGGGGTATATCGAAAGCTCAAACGTGGACCTCGCTGAAGAAATGACAAAGCTGATACGCGCGCAGCGCGCATACTCGCTGATCAGCCGCGCGATCACGACGGCGGATGAAATGGAATCCGCAGCCAATAACCTGCGCAAATAGGCCTTCGAGCTTAAACGTTAGGAGAATGGGATATGGATAATATTCGCACATGCCGCTGGTGCAGAAAAATATACAGGGGCTACGGAGAGCATTTTTGCCCGGAGTGCGTGGAAAAAATGGACGATGCTTTCGTGGCTATCCGGGCGTATCTGGATGATCACCCGAATGCGAATGCAACCGAGATCATTGAGGCAACGGGTATGGAAGAGCGCATCGTGATGCAGCTTTTAAGGGACGAACGCCTGTCGGAATACACGAACGGCAAAAAGAACTGCGAAGTCTGCAATAAGGAAATTGCGAGCGGGAAGTTCTGTGATGAATGCAAAAAAATGATGGAAACGTTGGTCAACGCCAACAGGCCGGGGAGCAGCATGAAACAGAATCCGGGGAGCGTCAAGGCAAAAGGCGTAAGGGATACGTCTCATAAAAAAATGGCCAGATCAATCCGGATGTATGATGAATGATTCCGGGTCAAAATCCGGTAAGCGGAGGTGTTTTATCATGAAAATAGATTCGGTGAATCCGCAGCTGACTATCAAAAAATACATGGCAGGAGCACGTGTGAAAGACACGGTAAAATGCGCGCCCGCAAAAGACAAGGTCGAACTCTCGGACAATGCAGTTGCATTCGCTTCGGCCATGAAGGCCGCGCGAAGCATCGATACCGGACGCAGCGCAAACGAGCTTGCCGAGATCGAGGAGATCACGCGCCAGGTCCGAAACGGGACGTTTAACGTATCGGGCCGTGAAATTGCCGGAAAAATGCTGGAGAGCATTTTATGCGACGCTGATATCTGAGCGGAGTTTATAGCAAAAGGGGTTTAATAAGCATGCGCTTGGGATTACAGGAACTATCCGGGATACTGGCACGGGAGAACGGATTACTGCAAACGGCCGCCGGATATTCGGAGGAAAAGAGAGAAGCCGTTATCAAAGGCGATATAAAAAAGCTCGAAAGCCTTGTCCAATTCGAAACCGCCTGCCTGGAGGAGCTGAAGCAGTTGGAAAGCGCCCGTATGCAGTGTACACAGGCGCTTGCCCAATCTTTGGGGCTTGATGAAGCGGACGCGACCCTCGAAGCGCTCTGTTCAAGGCTTGATGACAGTGAGAGGGAGCCGCTTCTTAAACTCCACGGGCACTTGAAGGCGTCGGTAGGCTCTCTCATGCAGTTGAACAGGCTCAATGAAAAGCTGATCGCACTGCAATTGAGACAGATCGGCATTATGATCAATACGTTGACGCAGCCCCCGGCCAACACATACACGGGACAGGGCACGATGGACGAAAAACCGGGGAAGAAACAGGGTGTATTCGATTTTACGGTATGAGGTGTTCGCATGAGTTCAACATTCTACGGTTTTGAAATTGCAAGAACAGGTCTGACGGCCGCCCAATACGCGCTGAACGTCACCGGCCATAATATTTCCAACGCTGATACGGAGGGGTACACGCGCCAGCGCCTGCTCACATCGGCCAAGGTTCCCGTGGCAGGCATTCAGTATTTTGCTTTGAGCGAAACCGCTGCGGTGGGCGGCGGCGTGAATGTAAATTCCGTAAGCCAGATAAGGGACGCATTCCTGGACAAGCAGTACCGGAAAGAAAACGCGGACGCCAAATATCTGGAGAAGCTGACCAGCGGTCTGGAAGATATCGAGACCATGTTCGATGAACTCTCCAGCATGAGTATCAGCACGACCCTGGCCGAGTTTTTTAACAGCATACAGGACCTTTCCAACAATTCAACCGATTACGAGGTACGGGCCGAGGTCAAAAGCAAGGGCCTGCAGCTTACGTCTACCCTCAACTATTACTATAACAAGCTCAGCGACCAGCATACCATCTATGACCAGTCGGTGGATACGCTGGTCGGAAAAATAAACGAAATTGCCCAAAGCATTGCGCACCTGAACAAGGCTATACAGGAGTTTGAGATCACGGGGCAGGCGGCCAATGATCTGCGGGATCAGCGCAACCTGCTGCTTGACGAGCTTTCAGGCATCGTGGACATAAACTATTATGAAACATCCTCCGGCCAGTTGCACGTGCAGATCGACGGGCGGGACCTGGTAGAGCATACCACAGCCAACGCGCTCACGACCACGCAAACCGGCTATAATCCGTTCACGGGAGCCAACGAACTCAACGAGGTGGTATGGGCCAGCGACTCGGCAGCGGTTACGGTGAGCAGCGGCTCGCTCAAGGGCACGCTCGTACTGCGTGACGGAAACAGCCAGGATAATTACGGGATACCCTATCTGGCAGGTGAGCTCAATACCCTGGTAAACGCGCTGGTGACCGAGATAAACGCCGTACACAGCCAGGGATGGACGATGCCCTGCACCGAAAACGGGGGGGCCTCTATCACGGGCGTCAACTTCTTTGACGATTACGGCGGAGCGGTCACGATCACGGCGGGCAACTTCAAGCTCGACGATGCGATCCTTTTAACGCCCAACAATATCGCGGCGTCCGACGTTGAGATTACGGCTGCGAATTATCAGCATGGCAACAATAAGAACGCGTTAGCGCTTTTAGATGTGATAAACTCCAACACGCTTTCAGGCGTCAACAACTTCCAAAGCTACCTGACGACAACAATCTCTACGCTCGCCATTGAAGTCAGCTACAACAAGAACATGTATAATATGCAAAAGGTCATGCTCAGCAACAAAAATGACAGCCGCCTCTCGATATCCGGCGTTTCCATCGATGAAGAGGTGGCCAACATGATCAAGTTCCAGCATTCCTATTCCGCGGCTGCGCGCGTGCTGACAGCCATGGACGAAATACTCGATCTGCTGGTAAACCGCATGGGCATTGTGGGCAGATAATTGCTGGAAACGAAACGAAGGGAGGAAAGCCGATGCGAATCACATCGTCTATAATAATGAATACGTTCATGAATAATCTGAACAACAACATGAGCAACCTGAACAAGCTTCAGGCCCAAAGCTCGTCCAACAGGAGGATCGTCCATATCTCGGACGATCCGGTAGGTCTGCTGACCGCATTGCAGGTCCGCGACAGGATCAGCGACATCGAACAGTACTCGCGGAACATCGACGAGGCCAATCTCTGGCTGAGCCAGGCGGAAAACAGCATGATGGAGATAAACAGCATCATCACCTCGTCGTACGAATTGGTGCTGCAGGCGTCTTCGTCTGCAATAAGCGCTAACGACAAACAAGCAATTGCTGCGCAGATCGGGCAGATGCGCGACCAGGTCCTCAATGCGAGCAATTCCAAGATGAACAGCAAATATATATTCGGCGGGTATAATACGGTAAATGCGCCGTTTGCGGTGAACGGCGGCATACTTTACTATAATGGTATCGATATGGTGAACGGCGACCCTGTGGCGCTTGCGGCGCAGGAAAACCAGCAGATGGAATTTGAGATCGCGTCCGGCGGCCTGAGAATGAACGTGTCCTACACGGGAGTCGAGCTTCTGGGGACGGGGCAGGATAACCTCTACGACATATTGAACAGGCTGTACAATGCGCTGGAAGCCGATGCGCCGGTAGCGGATATTTCTGATTTTGCGGGAATTCTTCAGGATAAGCAGGAGGAAATGCTGGGGATGATTTCGGACATTGGCGCGCGATACAACCGGTTAGACATGCTCAAGACGCGCTATGAGGACGACACGTTGAACTATACGAAGATCAAGTCCCAGATTGAAGACGTTGACCAGGCCGAGGTCATCATGAACTACAAGATGGCCGAATCGGTGTACCAGGCGTCGCTGAACGCAGGGGCCAACATTATACAGCCCACGCTTCTAGATTTCCTGTAACCGGCAAGAGCGGGTGCAAACTTTCAGACAATTAAAAAAAGCTTCCTTTAGTGAGCGTGGCGGATAAGAACCCTCCAACGTAAAATCCAGTCACGACATGCGCTTTTAACCGCACAGGGAAATCCGTCGCAAACCCATAGGGGCTTGTCGACGGCAAGCTTTTTAGAAAGGCGAAGATGCATATGAAGATAAACACGCAGCGCTTCGGGGAAATCGAGGTGCAGGATGACAGGGTGATCCGTTTTGAAAACGGGATTCCCGGGTTTGAAAGCCTGCATAGCTTTATCATTCTCAATGTGGAGCAGACCGCGCCGGTGTCCTGGATGCAATCGGTGGAGGAACCAGGGATCGCGCTTACGGTGGTGGACCCTTTTGAACTGGTCACGGCCTATTCGCTGGAAATCAACGATGCGGAAGTGGAGGATTTGTGCCTGAATGACCAGGCCGACCTCATGGTGCTGGGCGTAATGGTGATCCCGAAAGACATCACAAAGATGACGGTGAATCTGGCCGCTCCCATACTCATCAACACGAAAAAGGGCATAGGCAAGCAGATCGTCATGGACAACAGGCAGTTCAGTACGCGCCATCCGGTATATCAAGGCTTTCTGGAGGCGGTGAAGGGAGGAAAGGCTTATGCTGGTGCTGACGCGAAAGGCTGACCAGGCAATCCTGATAGGAGACAACATAAGGATCAGCGTACTCAGCGTGGACGGGGAGCGCGTGAGCATCGGCGTGGACGCGCCGCTTACCATGCGCATATTCCGTAACGAGCTGCTCGACGAGACGCGGGATATGAACCGCGAGGCAGTGAATTCCTCCGTCGATATGCTGAAAGAGGTGCTGAAGCCTGAGGATTGAGTGATGTTTATATGAACGAGAATAATATTTCACTAAAAAAGGACTGAGAATATCAGTTCTTTTTTAGTGCCTTGCCCGTGGTCATGGGCTAGCGCGTATTCGCAAGGGGTGAGGAATGCCTGTAAAGCCGCTTAACAGGGCGCATGAATACTATCAACCGCCCTATTTCGAAGCTTGAATAACCTTTATGAGGATGTTACGATAAATTATCCTTACATCATACAAGATTACGGAGGGATAACTATGAATATCGCTGTAACATATTATTCAAAAACCGGAAACACGAAAAAGGTCGCACAAGCCATAGCAGAGGCTGCAGGATGCACAGCCCGGGATATCGCTGACTTCGATGCATCGGACACTGTTGATCTGTTGTTCATCGGGGGAGCCATCTACGGTGGAAAACTGGATCCGGCCCTTACAGAATTTATTAGCCGGCTAGACCCTGAGAGAATTAAACAAGCGGTAGTTTTCAGTACATCCGCATCACGGAAGGCCTTTGGAGTAGCCAACAACTTAATGAAGGATTCTCTTAAAAAAAAGGGAATACCAATAGAGGACGACGGATTTGCTTCAAAGGGAAAATTCTTGTTCCTAAGCAGGAAGCACCCCGATAACGCCGATCTTAACGATGCAAAGCAATTTGCCCTTTCACTCATCAGCAAATAAGTCTTGCAGGCAGAGCTATTCATGTGCATCATCATATCACCTGCCACTGCCATTGTGCTTGGCGGCGTATCCACTTGAGGCTTTCGCATCTGCATAACCGAATGTTTGGTATCAATCCGTTTCGCGCATACGCTGAAAGTCAAAGATGATTCAGGTAAAAATGAAGCGCCCCGCCGGGCAGAGCCCGGCGGGGCACCGTTCCGAAGACGAATCAGGTTCATCTCCGTAGGGGAACCGTTTGAACGGTTCCGTTTCATCTTCAGGTAAAGCGTTATTGAAGTAATTTCAACACACTCTGGGGTGCGTTGTTGGCTTGTGCGAGCATGGCGGTGGAGGCCTGCGCCAGGATGTTGTTCTTGGTGAAGGAGGTCATTTCCTTGGCCATGTCGATGTCGCGGATACGGGATTCGGCTGCCTGCAGGTTCTCGGCCGAGGTGTCGAGGTTGTTGATCTTGTGGGAGAGCCTGTTCTGGATGGCGCCGAGTTTCGCGCGTTGTGTGGACACGGTGTTGATTGCAGTGTTTACTGCGGTAATCGCTGATTCCGCATCTGCCTGTGTGTTAATGAGTTCAGTATCCACAGCCAAATCGTTGGCGCTCATGCCGGAAATGGAGATCGCCAACTTGTCACCCGCGTTCGCGCCGGTCTGGATGTAACTGGTATTGCCGGCTACAGTAAAATCGAGTTCGTTTGTTCCGACAGCGGCGAACTGGTCCACGGCGGCAGAAGATGCCAGCGTTATGGTAACCTTCTGTCCTGAGCCAAAGTCAAGGTTGAGCGTCTGCGCACCGGCAGCGTTGTTTACTGTAACGCTCGCACCAGAACTTGTCAAAGTGGCAGTATAATCTGTACCTGCACCGCCCGGTTGTGTGAAAGTAATTGTGTCACTGCCGGCCGCGAAGCCTTCAAACTCGATGTTGGTGATACCTAGCGTGCCGATCTGGATCTCGGACCCGGCATCTACGGTGGCCACTGATCCGAAGGAGCCGTTCAGGAGCAGCTTGTCGTTGAATGCGGTCTTATCGGCGATGTCGTCAAGCTCGCCTTTAAGCGCGGTGAACTCCTCGTGCAGCGCCGCACGATCGACGGTCTCGTTCGTGTCCGAAGCCGACTGGGTTGCCAGCTCGCGCATGCGCTGGAGTATGGAGTGGGTCTCCTGCAGCGCGCCCTCAGCGGTCTGCACCAGCGAGATGGCGTCCTGCGAGTTCTTCGAGGCCATGTTCAGGCCGCGGATCTGCGCGCGCATCTTTTCGGAGATAGCCAGGCCGGCCGCGTCGTCGCCCGCGCGGTTGATGCGGTAACCGGACGAGAGTTTCTCGGTGGAGCCTGCCACGTTCTGGGTGTTGATGGTGTACTGGCGATACGTGTTCATCGCCGCAATGTTGTTGTTGATACGCATGGATTGAATCCTCCTTGAATTTCTGCTCCGGCTTCCCTGCCGGGGCATCCTTTGTTTTGCCGCAAAAACCGCGTGCCCGAGGGCCCTTCAGGCAGCTTTGGATTTTGCCGCGTATATTGTATCGGCATACGCAGTGCGAAACTTTAGTCCTTGCGTGTCCGCTTTCACGATTCGTATAAAAAATTTATAGAAAATTGACGAAATGTGTTTTAAATACGGATAATCTGCTGATTAATTGATAGCGGATGTTTTGCGTATCATCCGTAAATTATCACATTTTGCAATAATCGTCCGGCAGGCGCCGAAACGCTTATCTTACGGGAAAACTGAAGAAACACGCCGGGCATAACCATTCATTTTGATATAAATTGGCGGCAGCAGGATATTGTAAGGAGCACGTATATGAAAGGTCCAAAGGATTTGTTCGCTACTGTGCGAAAACAACTCAACGACTTCTTCTCGAAGGCAGGGAAAGGCAAGCTGATCAGGATCGGAATCCTTGCGGCCCTGTTCCTCATTGTGGTTATCGTCGGGCTTTCCCTTCTGAATACGACGAATTATTCGGTACTGTATTCGGATATGGAAACCAAGGATGCCGGAGAGGTCATGGACGTGCTTAAAAACATGGGCGTGGACGCGAAAGCGGAGGGCAGCGACACGATCCTTGTACCCAGCGACAAGGTGGATTCGCTGCGCATGGAGTTGTCGGCGCAGGGGTACCCGAAGAGCGGCGTGAACTACGATATCTTTGAAAAGGCATCGGGTCTCGGGACTACTGACATGGAAAAGAAAACATACCTCCAGTTCCAGCTCCAGGCCAACCTGAGAAACACTATCCTGATGCTGGACGGTGTCAAAGACGCGGCCGTGAGCATCAGCATGGCCGACGATTCGGCTTTCGTGGTCTCAAGTGATGAAAAGCCCGCAACCGCTGCGATTATGCTCGAAACCAAAAGCGGCAAAAAGCTTTTACAGTCGCAGGTGCAGGCCATCGGGGAGCTGGTAAGTAAAAGCGTGCCCGGGGGCATTAATCTTGAGAATATTCGCATTATCGATTCACAGATGCACCTGTACGACCTGACCGGCAAGGATGCATCGCAGGATGCGGGGGATCATCTTGATCTGCAGAACGAGACGCGCGACAGCCTGCAGGAGCAGATCATCAACCTGCTGACCCCGATATTCGGCAGCGGGAACGTGCTGGCCGAGGTCAACGTCCAACTTGATTTTGACAAAAAAACCACCGAGGAAGTGAAATTCTCGCCGCCGATAGAAGGCGAGACTGAGGGTATTGCGGTAAGCGTAAAGGACCTGGCCGAGACCATTCAGAACTATAACGGTTCATCGGGGGGGACGACAGGTACGGATAGCAACGGCGGTGCAAGCTCGTACCCTAGCGCCACTCCCGGGAGCGACGCCGTATACAGCAAGGTGTCCAAAGAAACGAATCTGGAGGTCAATCAGACGAAATCGCTGATAGAGAGCGCGCAGGGGCAGATCAAGGAGCTTTCCGTTGCCGTCCTCCTGAACAGCACGCTGGACATCGAGGATTACTCGGAAAACGTCAAGAATCTTGTCGCAAAAGCGGTGGGCGTGGATGCGGCCAATATTTCGGTGGAGCGGCTGCCTTTCCAGAAAGAAGGCGAATCCGAGGCTGCGGATGCTTTCACGCAGCAGCAGGCGTTGCTGAACTCGGCGCAGACGGGAACCCTGATCAGGGTAATCATCATTGCGCTGGCCGCCGTTGCCATAGTGATCCTTATCATAAGGGCGTTGCGTTCCTTCCTCAAGCCCAAAGAGGCAAAGGTGCAGCTTGAAGGCGGGGAGGCGTTCGTTGTCGGGGATGCCGGGGTTACGACGGTGCGAATAGACCCCGATGCACAGACCCCTTCCCAGATCTACAAAAAGGAAATTGAAGAGTACATAGAGAAAAACGCCGAATCCGTTGCGCAGCTTTTACGCAACTGGCTGAGCGATGATTAATCGAAATGGGGTGCGTTCATGGGGAGCGATCTGAAAATTTCGCCGAGGGAAAAAGCGGCCATCCTTCTTATATCCATGGGGAAAAACTATTCCGCGAAGATATACAGGTACTTATCCGATGAAGAGATAGAACAGCTCACGCTGGGCATTTCCGCCGTGCGGAGGGTCGATCCGGAAACGCGGGATGCCGTGCTCAACGAGTTTCGCGAAATCTGCCTGGCCCAGAAGTACATTTTTGAGGGCGGGCTGGAGTACGCAAAGGGCATCCTGGAAGAAGCGCTGGGACCCCAGCGCACCGGCGAGCTGATTCAAAAGCTCACATCCTCTTTGCAGGCAAGGCCGTTTGATTTTTTCAGAAGGGCCGATCCCGACCAGATTTTGAATTTCATTCAAAATGAGCATCCGCAGACCATTGCGCTCATTTTATCCTATCTTGACCCGCGGCAGTCCGCCGCCGTGCTCAGTTCGCTTCCGTCCGAGCTACAGATCGAGGTGGTTTCGCGCGTTGCGACAATGGGTACGACGTCGCCTGAGTACATCAAGGAAGCGGAGCGTATCCTGGAGCGCAAGCTCACTTCCATGGGAACATCCAACCAGAATATGGCCGGCGGTATCGATTCTATCGTAAATATTCTCAATTCGGTGGACCGCAGTACTGAAAAGCATATCCTGGAATCCCTCGAACAGGAGGACGAAGAGCTTGCAAACGAAATACGCAGCCGGCTGTTCGTGTTCGAGGATATTGCCAAGCTCAGCAGCCAGGCTGTCCAGCGCATTCTCAAGGACGTGGACAATGCCGATCTTGCAGTTGCCCTCAAGGGCGCTACCAATGAAGTGAGCAAGCTGATTTTCGAAAACATCTCCAAGCGCTTGCAGGAGATGATCCGCGAGGACATGGAGCTGATGGGGCCTGTGCGTGTGCGTGAAGTTGAGGAAGCGCAGCAGAGGATCGTGAACATCGTCCGGAAACTGGAGGACGAAGGCGAAATCGTCTGCGCCCGCGGAAGTGAGGATGAAATGGTTGTTTAAGATCGACCGGTATACTGTGCAAGCCATGCAGGAACGTCAAAACGACGACGCAAAAGTCCTGGACGCACAAACAATCAAAGAAATGAAACTGAGTGAACTGGACGAAGCGATCGAGGAGAAAAAACTGGAGATGGAAGCGCTTCGTTTGCAGGCTGAGGATGTATTGCTAAAAGCGCAAAAAGAAGCCGAAGGCATACTGTTGAAAACGCAAAAAGAAGCCGATGTATTAAAAAAAGAGGCGTGGCAGGAAGGCTATCAGCTCGGGCGCGAAGAGGCGCAGGAGATTGTGGACGATGCGCAAAAGGCGCGGAAAGCTGAAATGGAGCGTTTTATGGAACAACTCCGTCAAACGCGGGATGAGATACTCTCCGGCATGGAAGCCGAGATCATCGATTTTTGCATGACAGTAGCCGAAAAGGTGGTGAGCGCGGCGCTCGACCGCGACGATGCGCTGTTTCTGTCGATCATCACCAATGCGCTGCAGAAAATCAGGCGCGAGGGCAGGGTGATCGTTCAGGTGAACCCGGAAGACTTCCAGCGTTATTTTGAATCGGACACCGCGCGTTTCGCCGTTCAGGGCGAGGAGGTCACAGTATCGGTGACAGGCAACAACCGGCTGAAAAAAGGCGGCTGCATCGTTGAAACCGATTCGGACAGGGTGGACACGGGAGTGGACACGCTGTTTGGCGGAATAAGGCAGGCACTGAAAAACGATATGAAGGTGCCGGAATGATAAGCATTGACTGGAAGAGGTACAAGCAGATTGTCAGGAATGCCGAGCCGTTCCTGTTAAGTGGCAAGGTGCAGCAGGTGGTCGGACTTACGGTGGAGGCAAGCGGGTCCGCGGCAAAGCTGGGGGATCAGTGCCGCATCTGTTCCCAGCAGGGCGGACACAGCGTGGAAGCCGAGGTTGTGGGTTTCCGTGACGACAAGCTGCTGCTCATGCCCCTGGGGTCGCTTACGGGCGTAGGCCGGGGCAGCTGGGTGCAGTCTATGGGCGAAGCCCGCAGGGTACCCGTGGGATATGGCTTTATAGGACGTGTGCTGGACGGACTGGGAAAGCCCATGGACAAGGGAGAGATGCCCCAGCCGGAGGCGTATTATCCCGTCGACAACGAGCCGCCAAATCCGCTGCTGCGCGAAAGGATCCAGAAGGTCGCGCCGATGGGCATACGCGCCATCGACGCCCTGCTTACGGTCGGACAGGGACAAAGGATCGGCGTGTTTGCGGGGAGCGGCGTGGGAAAGAGCACGCTTTTGGGAATGATCGCGCGGAACTCGCAGGCCGATGTGAATGTGATTACGCTGGTGGGCGAGCGCGGCCGCGAGGTGCGGGACTTCATAGAAAAAGACCTGAAGGAAGAAGGCCTGCAAAAATCTGTGCTGGTGGTTGCCACATCGGACCAGCCGGCGCTCGTGCGCCTGAAGTCGGCCATGGTAGGGACGGCTATTGCCGAGTATTTCAGGGACCAGGGCAAAAATGTGCTTTTGATGATGGACTCGCTCACGCGCTTTGCCATGGCGCAGCGCGAGATCGGGATGGCGATCGGGGAACCCCCTGTTGCGCGCGGGTATACGCCGTCGGTTTACTCGCTGCTGCCAAAGCTGCTCGAGAGGACAGGCACATCCGACAGAGGGGCAATCACCGGCCTGTACACGGTGCTGGTGGAAGGCGACGACATGAACGAACCGGTGGCCGATACCGTACGCGGCATACTCGACGGGCACATCGTGCTCTCGCGCGAACTGGCCAACGCCAACCATTATCCCGCGATAGACGTGCTCGCGAGCGTGAGCCGCGTGATGCCGGATATCGTACCAGGGGAACACATGCAGGTTGCGAATACCGTCAAAAACAACATGGCCGTATACAGGCAGGCCCATGATCTGATAAATATCGGCGCGTATAAAAAAGGAACGGACATGGCCATCGACAAGGCGATCGATATGATTGATTCAATCAACGCGTTCCTGCGTCAGACGACCGATGAACCATGTACGTACGAAACAACCATGGAACGCTTGATGGAACTAGTTCAAGGGAGTGATAACTAGTCATGAAAAGGTTCAGATTTACACTCGAAGCGCTTGAACGCGTGAAAAAAACGTCAAGGATGCAACAGGAGGCCTTGCTTGCAAAGTCGCAGCAGATGCTGGATATGCTTTGCGAACAGATGGAGGGGCTCCGCGACAGCTTTGAAGCGCACAACCATCAGTTTAACAGGCTTATGGACAGAGGCTTAAGCGGCATGAAGATATGTGCGTACAATAATTATTCGACATATCTGCGCGAATCCATGGAACAGCTTGCCAGGAAAATTGAGAGTGTCACCAGGGAGAGAGACGGTTACCGGCAGGCGCTCATTCAGCTCATGAAGGAGATACAGACGCTGGATAAACTGCGTGAACAGCAATACAGGCAATATCTCCTAGAGGTAAAGCGCGAGGAGGAAAAGAGCATAGGAGATTTTGTCTCGTATCAGGTGACAAGCGCGTAACACCAGCTGGAAAGTTATATTTGCAGGTCATGAAATTATCTGTGAGGAACGTTTCATCCCGGGTGATGAGCGCGTAACACCGGCATAGGGGGGAAGCTGATGTCTGAGAACGAAGAACAGGCTGTAGAAAGCACGAAAGCAGAAAGCAAAAAACAGGCAAAAGAAAAAAAGCCCAAGCAGGAAAAGGTAAAGAAGCCGAAAAGGGAAAAGACTGAGAAACCTAAAAAGACGAAAGACAAGAAACCCGAAAAGGTGAAGAAGCCCCTATCACCAGGGAAGGCCGCCCTGATCACCGCGGTCGTTTTCCTGCTCCTAATCGGAGGGGTGGCGGGGGCTTTGATAATGGATGTGGGCGGGACACGCAAGAGCGTGGCCACGATGCTGCAAGGCGGCGCGGAGGCGGTGCAGAGCCAAAAAGAATTGGAGCTCATGGCCAAGGAGAAGGAGCAGGCTAAAAAGGAAGAGGAGCTGGCCAGCAGGGAAAAAACAGTGAGTTCCCAGGAAACCGCGCTGGACAAACGAGAAAAGGAGCTGGATGCGCGCCAGGAGCTTCTTGAGAAGGCGGAACAGGAATCGGCTGACAGCGCACAGTCGCTTAAGCAGCTGGCCGATGTCTATGCGAAGATGGAGCCAGAGAGCGCGGCCCAAATTCTATCCCAGCTAAAGAATAAGCAGGATATAACCGATATACTCAAGCAGATGCAACAAAACAAGGTGGCGGGTATCCTGGCGGCGATGACGCCCCAGCTGGCTTCCGAGATTACGCTGCTGATGAAGCAAACGGCCCCGGTTACAGCGACTGCGGCGCCAACAGCGGCAGCGACACCCGTAAAAACCGGATAGGAGGTGAAGCATTGCAAGCCGTAATGCAAATGAACCTGGCCCAGAACATTGCCGTGGGCAAGACGGTGGGTCAGGCGGCAAAAACAAAAGAACCGGTTGAAAAAGGATTTTTTTGTTTATTAAATACGGTGTCGGATGGTATGGCTTCTGACAGCGGCGCAAATACAGGAGAAACGGCTTTGAAAGCCGGCGACCCGCAGGCGCTGGAAATCAACATGGCGCTAATGATGATCATGCAGATCATACAGCAAACGCAGGGCGTATCCACGGATGCTGCCAGCGTATCTGCACAGGAAGCAGTCACCGGAGACGCGGATACCCGGGTGGCCCCTGCTGTTCTTAAAGGAGACACAGCGCTTTGGGAAGTCCTCAGCCTTGTTAAGACGCAGGGCGACCTGCAACAGTCAGGACTGGGAGATATAGTCGAAGCGCTGACAGCAAAGCTGCAGGCCGTAAAGCAGGCCGCGGCCGGATCGGAGCAGCCCGCGGCGCCGGTACTGCCGGATCAGACGGTTGCTTCAGTTGCGCCAGAAGCGGCCATGGTGTCTGCAGAGCTGGCCGATGCGTCGCCGGAGCTTGATGCGGCGTTGAAAAAACTGGGTCTGGAACCGGATATGATTCTGAAGATAAAGGCTTACATATCCGGGGAGCCGGACACAGTTCAGAAAACGGACAGCGTACAGGATGCTGTGCGGTTCGCATTGCCGGAGACGGCAGCGGCGAGAGCTGTGACAGCGAGCGCGCACGGCATGGAAACGGCGGCCGTGCATGCAAACGGCCGGCAAAACACTGCGCCCGTAAGCATGCGCCCTGCATTGCGGCATACGGACGTACAGGCAGCTTCCGCTGCGTTTCAGGCCACGGGCACGCAGGAAACGGCCGAAACGCAGGCAGCGGGCGAAACCGCAGGGACTCAGGCGGATATTTTTACGCAGCTGGTTGAAAAGGCGGCCGCAGGGATACAGGAAGGGAAATACCGGATGAGCATCCAGCTTCGTCCCGAGCATCTGGGGAAGGTGTCCATTCAGATGGCAATGGACGCCGAGGGGCTGGTTGTACGGATACATGCACATAACAACGCCGTGGAAAGCACGATTACAAGCCAGCTTGCCCAGCTTGAACAGGCGCTCAGGGATAAGGGCGTTACAGTGGTTCGGATGGAAGTGGCGCAGGAAAACCTGCAGGAGAATGCCCGGCAATCCGGAAACCGGCAGGAAGGGAAGAAGCAGCGGCGGGGAGGTTATGCACAGGAAGAGAGTGATCTGATCGATGCGGCAGGTGAACTGTTCATGACCCTGCAGCCGTATTTATACAGGAATTCAGTTGAGTTTCAAGCCTAAGGGGGAAGAAGGATGGACGTTTCAAGTATAAACGCAGCGCAGTATGCTTCGGCCACGTCAACGGGACGGACCACGGGAAGCGAACTCGGCAAGGACGCTTTTTTATCGATACTGGTATCGCAGCTCCAGAACCAGGACCCGCTCTCCCCGATGGACGATACGGATTTCATTGCGCAGATGGCGCAATTTTCATCGCTCGAGCAGATGCAGGCTTTAAACAGCAGTTTCACGGCCAATCAGGCCACCGGCATGATAGGGCAGTATGTGTATGCCGAGATCGTTGATAAGGACAGCGGCCAAAAGGTGCCGGTGTTTGGAAAAGTCGACGGGGTGAGCATGACAGACGGTGAAGCATATTTGCTTATCGGCGATACGAACGTGCCTGTGAACAAAGTCCTGGAGGTATACAACACCCAGGCGCTGGAGAAAACCGATATTTCGCAAACGCTTTTGCAAAGCTCGGGCCTGATAGGGAAAAATGTTACCGGTCAGGCTGTTGAGAACGGCGAAACCGTCGCGGTACAGGGCATCGTGGAGCGCCTGAGTGTTTCGGACGGCATCGTGTATGCGATCATTGGCGAGCACAGGGTGGCGATAGGCGACATAACAGAAATTAAGGCCGCATAGCAATCTGGTCTATTCAAACGACAATTAATTTTTATCGGGAGGTAAGTGCATTATGATGCGCGCATTATATTCAGGGGTATCCGGTTTAAAAAATCACCAAACCCGTTTGGACGTCATCGGCAACAACATTGCGAACGTAAACACGGTGGGCTTCAAAGCCAGCCGCGTTGTATTCCAGGACCTCTACAGCCAGAAGATAGGCTCCGGCTCCGGCGCCGGTACGGCCATGGGCGGTGAAAACTCAAGCCAGGTCGGACTTGGCGCGTCGCTTTCGGCAATCGATGTGCTGCACACGCGCGGCGCCACGCAGTATACCGGCGCACCGTTGGACCTTGCCATCGAGGGCGACGGATTTTTTATCGTAAACGGAAACGGGTCCGAGTATTACACGCGCGCGGGAAACTTTGCGCTGGACAATGCGTATAACCTGGTAACCGCCGAAGGGTATTTCGTGCAGGGTTATTCTCTGGCTAATCCGCCGACCGTTCCCCCGTCCATCGATTATACCACCATGGGGAACATACAACTCAGCGACGATTATTATGACGTAGCCGTAGACCAGAGCGGAGCCATCTGGGGGCTGGATGTTACCACCAATGAAAAAGTGCAGATAGGCCAGTTGCAGCTGGCGGTGTTTTCGAACCCAAGCGGTTTGGACAAGGCAGGCGGTTCGATGTATGCGGTAGGCGCAAACTCGGGTCCGCCAACATATACGAATCCTGGAGCGAACGGCACCGGGCTTTTGAGCGTAAACGCTTTGGAGATGTCCAACGTGGACCTGGCACAGGAATTTACCGAGATGATTGTCACGCAAAGAGGCTTCCAGGCATGTTCGCGCATCATCACAACGACTGACCAGATACTCGAAGAGCTTGTAAACATGAAGCGGTAACAACCGGTTAAGTAAATGCAGAGTTCAAACAGATTTCTCTTAATTTGAACTGGGAGGGTGGAGGGAGCCTATGATTTTAGTTACCCGGATCAACGGCGAAGAGTTTTATATCAACCCGGATGCGATTGAATTTATGGAAGAAACGCCGGATACCGTTATCTCCATGGCATCGGGCCGGAAGGTTGTCGTTGCCGAGAGGGCGCTGGATATCAAGCACAGGATCATCGTATTCAGGCGCAGATACTTGAGGCAGGGTCCGCGCGTAATATCGAGCAAGTGAGGAATCGCAATGGAGATTACAACTCTTGGAGGAATTGTCGCCGGACTAGGGCTGGTAATACTTGGAATCATGCAGAGCGGCGATATCGGCAGTTTTATCGATATTGCTTCCATCATGATAGTGTTCGGGGGTACGATCGCTTCGACGGTGATCTCTTTTCCGTTAAAACAAATTAAATCTCTTGTTAAAGTCATCGGAATGGCGTTTAAAAAGAGTGAAATTGATTTAAATAAAGATATAGATCTTATCATCGATCTTGCGCAAAAAGCGCGGCGCGAAGGTTTGCTTGCTTTGGAAGACGCAGTCGACCAGATCGACAATGAATTCCTGCAAAAAGGCGGAAGGCTCCTTGTGGACGGGTGTGACCCGGAACTTATCAAGTCGATCATGGAGGCGGAACTCGACTTTTTGCAAGAGAGGCATGCACAGGGAAGGGCCATGCTGGAAACGATGGCGGCGTTTGCGCCGGCATACGGCATGATCGGTACGCTGATCGGACTGATCAACATGCTCAAGAACCTCAGCGACGCCGATGCTCTGGGACCCAATATGGCCGTTGCCCTCGTTACCACGTTTTACGGCGTTATGATCGCCAACCTGATCTGTACGCCGCTTGCGAAAAAACTGAAAGCGCGGAGCAGCAAGGAATACTACCAGAAGCAGATGTTTTTAGAAGGCCTGCTTTCCATACAGGACGGTGAGAATCCGCGGATAATCAGGGAAAAGCTGTCGGCATTCCTGGCGCCAAGCGAGATTTCTTCCGGCGATAAGGCGAAAACTGAAGAGGCTAAGGAGACGGAGTAATGTCTAACAGGCGCAAGCCACCTTCCGAGGAGGAAAGCGGCAGTTCTTGGATGGATACATACGGTGATATGGTGACGCTTCTGCTCACTTTTTTTGTCCTGCTCTTTTCTTTTTCGACCATTGATGTGGAAAAATGGAAAGCATTAGTCGGAGCTTTTACAGGTACGCCGGTAGAGGCTGTTTCCCCGATAGATCCCGCTAATGCCGATCCGGAGCTCAATGTCCTGGACAGTACAAATGCCCTCAACGAAAAAGCGCAAGAACAGAAAACAAAGGAACAGTTCGAAGAACTATATCAAAAAATTAAAAAGCATATTAAAGAAAACGGCCTTTCCACAAAGCTTTCGGTCGAAAAGCATGACAACGAGATACTGATGCGGTTGAGCGACAGCATCCTGTTTGAATCAGGAAGCGCGCAGCTCGTGCCAACATCCATACCGCTGATGAAAAGCATCGGCGGGCTGTTGCGCGAAGCCGCGGACAGCATCGGCATGGTGCGCATTGAAGGGCATACGGATAACCGGCCCATCAGCAACAGTGTGTTTGCTGACAACTGGCAGCTATCTTCGGCGCGTGCCTATACCGTTTTACAATTTTTGCAGAAAAACGGCATGATGGACCCGAATAAATTAAGCTATACAGCCTATGGCGAGCAGCATCCCATTGCCAGCAACGCTACCGAACAGGGGAAAGCAAAGAACAGGCGCGTGGACTTCGTGATCGTGAGGAAATAGCTGGTTTTCAAAATATATTTCATGATATGTGAAAAAGGTGGTTCACATTATGAGCAAACTGTTGAAAATAATCATAGCGGCGGTCGGGGTACTGGCGGTAGGAGCGGCGGCGTATATATTTCTGCTCAGCCCGCAGCAGCCGGCGGAAGCGCAGGAAAAACCCCAATACACATACGTCCCTGGAGAATACTTTGTCACAAATATCAAAGACAGCACACGCCTGCTGAAAACCACTATTGTTTTATCCGTGGATGATGAGAGCAAGACGGAATACATGACTAAAAACAATCAGATCATCCGGGACGTGATCATATTCACGCTGCGTGAAAAAACGGAGCCGGAGCTTCGAAGCATGGGAATACAGGACAAGCTGCGCGACGAGATTGTCAAAAACCTGAAAGCAAAACTTGACATGAACTATTTGGTTACCTTATATTTCAATGATTTTGTCCTGCAATAACGGATGTAATTTATTGGGAAACAGGGGATGAATTGTGGCACAGATATTATCTCAAAACGAAATAGATGAGTTGTTAAGCACCCTGACCGGGGACCAGTCTTCGCTCACGCTTACAAAAGAGGATGAAAAAAAGACGCGTGTGCGGGACTTTGATTTCAGAATGGCAAACAAGTTTCCCAAGGAACAGATGCGTACGCTGCGCGTTGTTTTCGAGGGATTCGCGCGTTTGATGGCCACACATTTATCGGGCGTCATGCGTACCGTGTGCGAGGCCGAGGTCGTTTCCGTGGAAGAGCAGATCTTCAGCGAGTTCAACAACTCGCTGCTTGCGCCGGTTATTCTGGCAATATACAATTTTCAGCCGCTGTACGGGTCGCTGATGATGCAGGTTTCGGCGGGTGTTGTGGACGCCATCATCAGCCGCGTGTTCGGGGGGAAAGCGGCGAGTACCGAAAGGAACAAAGCGTTTACCGAGATCGAACTGGTGACCATCGAACGCTTGATACGCCAGGTGCTCAAGCTTTTATCGGAAGCATGGGACAAGATCATGAAGACCGATGCGTCGCTGGACCGCATCGAAACCAGTCCGCAGTTTGCCCAGATCGTGCCGCCCAACGAAACCGTTGCGATCATTACGATCAAGATAACGATCAAGGACATGATTGACCTGATAAATATTTGTATACCGCATATGGCCATGGAGCCTGTGGCAAAAGAACTTAATTCAAGGGTACGCTTTGAAGGGAATGTGCGCAGGAACTATGAATCGCACGAGGGCACGATTACGCAGCGCCTGGCCAACACGCAGGTGACGCTGCATGCCGTAATGGATGAAACCGTAGCCTCCGTCAACGATTTGATCAACCTGCAGGTAGGGGACGTCATTTGTTTAAATCATAAAGTAGGCAAAGACGTCACTATAATGGCAGAGCATATTCCGAAGTTCAAAGGGGCCGTCGGGATGACAGGCGGGCGATACGCTGTGCAGATATCCCAGGTTATAAAGGAGGACTCCGATTATGAGTAGCATGTCGCAGGAAGAAATAGACAGGTTATTAAACGGCGCCATGAGCGACAGCGGGGAACAGGAGCAGGCGGAGGATGCCACAGCAAAAGAAACGCCCGATAACGTTACCGTGCAGTTTGAAGAATTGCGTGAAATCGGCGCATCACTGGCGGAAGCCGGGACGGACGCCCTGCGGGCAGCGCTTAACAGGCCCGTGAAGATGGCTGTTGCCAACGCTGTCTTGCAGACAATGCCCGAGGTGCTGACGGAATACCAGTCTCCCATGCTGCTGATGGAGGGCACATATGCTAAGGGCCTGAGCGGCGGTGTGCTGCTGCTTATCAAAGAGCAGGACGCCGCGCTTTTAGCTGAATTGCTTGGAACCGGTGCGGACGGTACGGACGTGCCGGCTGTGCTGACCAAGGCGATGCATCAGATGTTTGGCGCACAGGATATCGCAATCTCGGAAATGATAAAAACACAGGTTCAGACGGTGTTGGGCGATATGGCTCCCGTTTTGCCTGAAAGCCCGGGCATGCTGCGCTGGATCGGGGAATCCGAACCGCTGGCGGCATTGCATCTCGATGTTGATATTGACAGCGCGACGCAGATGAGACTCATCCAAATGATGCCGCAAAAAACGGTGGACATGCTTATGGATGTGATGGGCCGGGGAGACGGAGGGGGTATGTCCGACGGCGGAGAGCAGATAAACGATACAGGCGGTCATGGCTCCGTTGCAGATGAAGCGCGGCCGGCGCCGAAAAGCACGCAGGGGATGGGGGAGATACGCAGTATGAAAGCGAGAGACCAGCAAACATTAAAAAAAGAACCAAAAGGGATACAGAACATGCGGTACCAGTCGTTTGACAAAAAAAGAGAACCGCAATACAATGCGGGTGTGCATGACAATATCGGCATGATTATCGACATGCCCCTTCAGGTAACGGTGGAATTGGGAAAGGTCAGTATGAGCATCAAGGAAATATTGGCCTTTAATCTGGGATCCATCATCGAGCTGGACCGTATGGCGGATGAGCTGGTGGATGTAAAGGTAAACGGAAAGCTCATCGCCCGAGGGGAAATCGTGGTGGTGGACGAAAACTATGGCGTGCGCATCACGGACATCGTGTCGCCTGAGCGCAGGGTCAAATCATACTAAAGTAAGGGCACAGCCCATCATTTTTGAATAAACCGCTCCGCCGCTTTGCAATAAGGCGGGGCAGGAACCGGTGGCAAACATAGTTTGTCACCGGCGTGATACGGGTACATGCCCGTATCTTTTTATGGGTACAGTGGACGATATGCCGCCTGTGCCTATATAATTAAGGAGAGAACTATAAGGCTGAACTCTCGGATGTATGGCAAATGCAGAGTATGGAGAGATAAACGGTTTTGAGGCTTGGGAAATGGATAAATTAAATCTGGCGGATAGAGGCATTCAAGCGGCATTGTTTGACCTGGACGGCGTGCTGCTCGATTCGTTGCATGTATGGGATAAAGTCGCGCTCGATTTTTTACATGAAAAAGGCGCTGCCTTTACCGGAGAAATAGCCGACGACATACGGGACATGAGCTTCATGCAGAGCGCAGAGTACTTCGTCGGCAGGCTGAATCTTGAGGAAACGCCGCAGACGCTGATCGACGGCTGGAATGCGCGGGCCTACGCTGCGTATGCAAACGAGGTCAAACTCATGCCCGGCGCGGCCGCATATGTACAACAGCTGGCTGACAATGGCGTCAGGCTCGCCGTGGTTACGGCGTCGGATGCCGTACTCGCGCAGGCTGCGCTTGAGAGGAACGGTATCGCTCAGGTGTTTGAAACCATCGTAACCGAGGGCGGTACCGGCCTTGACAAAAGCAGGCCACAGATTTTTCTTGAGGCTGCGCGGGCGCTAAGCGTGCCTCCCGCAGCGTGCATGGTGTTTGAAGACAGCCTGTATGCTGTGAAATCGGCAAAGGCCGCTGGCATGCGGGTATGCGCGGTGTATGGTCCGGGTGGGGATGCTGAGACCCTCTGCACATTGGCGGATTACTGCATTGAAAGCCTTGAGGAGCTCATGGTGTGAAGTTTTACGACACCTGTGCCGTATAGAAAGGAAAGAGGATATGGATACGCTTGCATCTCTGTTATCGCTGTTTCCCGTACTGAAAACGCTGGATGAACAGGCGCTCGAGGAGCTTATGCGCGAGGGGAGCCTGGTCAAGCGCCCTGCCGGGGCTATCCTTATGCGGCAGGGCGAAACCTGTCCGCATGTACCGCTTGTCCTTTCGGGAGTGCTGCGGGTGTACAAGCTCTCCCCGGGCGGGAGGGAGATGACCCTGTACCGCGCCGTTGCGGGGGATACGTGCCTGGTATCCGTGGCCTGCAAGCTCACTGGCGAGGATTTTCCGGCCATAGCGCAGGTGGAAGAGGATGCCGAGCTGTTTTTCATACCCACCGGCATGTTCCAGAAGCACCTGGACAGGCATCTGCCCTGGAAGGACTTCGTTATCCTGACGCTGTACAAGCGCCTGGCCGAGTCGCTGCAGGTGCTCGAGAGCGTAACGTTCGACAGGGTGGACAGGCGGCTGGCGGCGTGGCTGCTGAATCTTTCGGAAGAAGAGAAGAGCGCCACGCTGCATGTGACGCATGAACAGATCGCGGCCGAACTGGGTTCGGCGCGCGAGGTTATATCCAGGATGCTGGGGGAAATGCGGCATCAGGGTTGGCTGGAGCTGGGGCGCAAGCGCATTAAAATTATCGATAAAGAGGCGCTCGCGGAGCTTGCGGAATAATATGGGAATTCGTTAAAAAAATATTTTGTGTGTGACTTAGTTACCGAATTATTGCACCCTGAAAGGATATCCTAGAGCCATAAAAGATGAGGGGTGAAAGAAATGAAAGTGCTGATAGTCGGGGGCGTCGCAGGCGGCGCTTCAGCCGCGGCAAGGCTGAGAAGGCTTGACGAGGACGCCCGGATCATCCTTTTTGAAAAAGGCGAATATATATCCTATGCGAATTGCGGACTTCCGTATTACATCGGCGGCGTAATCAAGGACAAATCCCGGCTGGTGGTGACATCCGAAGAAAAAATGCACGGATTTTTCAATGTTGACGTGCGGACGCTGTCCGAGGTAACAGGCATTGACCGTACCAAGAAAGAGGTCACGGTAAAGGACCTGAGGACCGGCGAAACCTACAGGGAGAGCTATGACAAGCTTATCCTCTCGCCGGGGGCCGAGCCGAAGGTGCCCAATCCTCTCTGGAAAGAGCTGCCGGGCGTGTTTACGCTCAGGACCGTGCCCGATACCTACCGCATCAGCGATTTCATCGGCGATAACGCGCCCCAGAACGCGGTTGTGGTCGGGGCGGGGTTTATCGGCGTGGAGATGGCCGAAAACCTGAAAGAACGCGGCCTTAACGTAACGATCGTGGAGTTTCTGGATCAGGCGGTGGCGCCGTTTGACCGGGACATGGCGGCGGTTCTGCACAGGCATATGCGCGAAAACGGCGTGCGTCTGGTTTTCAATGCGGGCGTGCAGGACATTGAAAAATCGGATGAAGGCCTCAGGATTTCACTTACAAACGGCGAATCGCTCACAACGGACATGGTGATCCTGAGCATCGGCGTCGCGCCGGAGAGCCGCCTGGCTAAAGAGGCGGGGCTGGACCTGGGCATTGGGTCCGCCATACTGGTCGACGAGACGTATGCGACGTCGGACCCGGATATTTATGCGGTCGGCGACGCGATACAGGTGAAGAACTTCGTTACGCAGCGCGAAGCCCTGGTTCCGCTGGCCGGTCCGGCAAACAGGCAGGGGCGCACGGTGGCTGAAACCATCACGGGCCGCAAAACGCCCGGGCAGAGCGTACAGGGCAGTTCGGTGCTGAAGGTGTTCGATATGACGGCGGCCTGCACCGGAATGAACGAAAAACAGCTTGTGAAACAGGGCGTTGAATACCTCAAAACCTATGTCCATCCGGCGCATCACGCGACGTATTATCCCGGAGCTATGCCCATCCATATGAAGCTGCTGTTTTCAAAGGACGGGAAGATACTCGGCGCGCAGGCGGTGGGTTTTGAAGGCGTGGAAAAGCGCATCGACGTGATCGCGACGGCACAGCGGCTGGGGGGCACGGTTTATGATCTCGAAGAGCTGGAGCTGTGCTATGCGCCTTCCTACTCCTCGGCAAAGGACCCTGTGAACATGCTGGGGATGACGGCCGCCAACATTTTGCGCGGCGACGTCAAGGTTGTCCACTGGCACGATATGGACGCCCTGATCAAAGACGGCGCACAGATATTACATGTCGGAACGCCGGAGGAGCACCTTATCAGCGCGATGGGGGGAGCCATAAACATCCCGCTGCCCAGGCTGCGGGAAAACCTCGACAAGCTGGACAGGAGCAAGCCTGTATATGCATACTGCAAGGTCGGCCTGCGCGGGTATATCGCTTCAAGGCTGCTCGCGCAGCACGGTTTCGATGTTTACAACCTGAGCGGCGGATACACCACCTATGACATTATGAAAAAAGAGGAGCAGGGCGGCGGAAGCGCTCCTGCCGGCAACGGGGATGAAGCCTCAGGTAAAGACGAAAAAAAGGAAGAAACGAAGGCGGACGAAAATGTGAGGACATTGAATGTGGACGCCTGCGGGCTGCAGTGTCCAGGGCCGATACTCAAGACGGCCGAAGCGATGAAAGGGTTGAATGAGGGCGAAAAGCTTGTGGTCACGGCCACCGACGCAGGGTATGCCTCCGACATCGAGGTATGGTCCGAGCGAACGGGCAACGCGCTCGAGAGCATCACGCAGAGCAAGGGCGTATACACCGTTACTTTGCGAAAAGGCAGAGTCAAACAGGAAACGAAGGAGTTGTCTGCCGTGCATAACGATAAAACGATGGTGGTTTTCAGCGGAGACTTGGACAGGGCGATCGCATCGTTCATCATCGCGAACGGGGCGGCGGCCATGAACCGGAAGGTGACGATGTTCTTTACGTTCTGGGGGCTTAACATCCTGCGCAAAAGCGAGAAGGTCAGGGTCAAAAAGCCGTTTATACAGAAGATGTTCGGGAAGATGATGCCCCGGGGGAGCAGGAAACTCGGACTCTCGCGCATGAACATGGCCGGCATGGGTGCGAGAATGATCCGCGGCGTCATGAAGAGCAAGAACGTGCAGTCGCTCGAAGAGCTGATTCAGGCGGCGATGCAGAATGGGGTCAGGGTCGTGGCATGCCAGATGTCCATGGATGTGATGGGCATTACGCGGGAGGAGTTAATCGACGGCGTTGAAGTCGGCGGCGTCGCGACTTTCCTGGGAGCTGCGGAGCTGGCGGACACAACCCTGTTCATATAGATTTTGCATAAAAAATAAGAATAGAGAACCCGCGATTGGCGGGTTCTTTATTTGCTTGAGCTTTAGCACAATAAACCCCCAGTTTTACTGGGGGAATTAAAAGGCTTATAGCAGTATAAGACCTCCGATGCTAAGATGATGAAGGTTCGCCAACCGCATCAATAAAGCAAAGGA
>JBMOLJ010000086.1:0-5499 GCA_049324235.1 Bacillota bacterium | reverse complement strand
GCCGCCGGATTCCATATTCCTCAGTAGCTCAGCGGTAGAGCATCCGGCTGTTAACCGGAGGGCCGTAGGTTCAAATCCTACCTGAGGAGCCACGTTTTAAAAAGAGCGCATCCACGATGCGCTCTTTTGTCTTGTATCTATACACCACAATCATATAACGCCCAACGCTTCCTGCAAAGCATTCACCGGGCCGGACGCCATGATTTTGCTGATCACCAGAGCAACTTCCTTTGCCGGAATTTCAAAGCCGGTTTCCAGCCAATGCGTGATGAGTCCGAGCTGGGCGGAAACGATGTATTCTATAATATATTCTACCGTTTTCTCGCTGGTATCTTTGCCGGTGGCAAACTCCGCCCTGATGTTTTCTTTTAGCGATGTTTTCAGTTTATTGGTGAAGGAGGGGGAGCCGTTGGCGCCAAGGAGCGCTTTAAAATACTTTGCATTTGTACTGATATACTCAAGCTGGGTCAGGAATTTCGAAAAATTCTGCTCATAGAGGATGAAATAGAGGCTGTCCTTTGCTTTCTGATTGATGTCCTCCACGATATCGTTTTCAATCTGCTCCAAAAGATCGTAAATATCCTTATAATGAATATAAAACGTCCCGCGGTTAAAACCTGCCAGGCTTGTAATATCCTTTATACTGATGGTGTTGATGCTTTTAACGCTGTATAATTCAATGAAAGCGTCCCTAAGCTTCTTCCTGGAAGGGGATTCATCCATATTAAACAGACCTTTCCAAAAACTTGACATATTTTGCGAAACTGTATATGGAATTTCCAATGATTTCTTCTTAATATATAGAGTATAAAACAACATGTTGTTGTGCTCAATGTTTTTTGTTCTTACGGGGGATAAAAATGTGTGACCATACCTATCTGGGGCTGGACATCGGATCTACGACCGTAAAGGCGGTAATCCTTGACGAAAGCGGAGAAATAAAATTCAGCGAATACCGGCGCCATTTCTCCAATGTACGGGTCTCGGCATGCGAAGTACTTGAACGGGCATTCAGAGAGCTGGGAAATATAAAGGTCAAAATGGCGGTTACCGGATCGGGCGGGCTGAGCTTTTCAAAAATCATGGAGGTCCCCTTTATTCAGGAGGTTATTGCGGTTGCAAAAAACGTGGAGAGGTTTATTCCGCAAACCGATGTTGCCATAGAACTGGGCGGCGAGGACGCCAAGATTACCTATTTCGGCCATAGTACGGAGCAGCGCATGAACGGCGCGTGCGCCGGGGGTACCGGCGCGTTCATAGACCAGATGGCATTGCTGCTGCAGACGGATGCTATTGGGTTAGACAGGCTTGCGGGAAAAAGCAGGGTCGTCTACCCGATTGCTTCGAGATGCGGCGTATTTGCCAAAACAGATATACAGTCCCTGCTGAACCAGGGTGCTACGAAGGAAGACATAGCTGCTTCTATCTTTCAGGCCGTGGTCAATCAGACCATAAGCGGTCTTGCGTGCGGGAGGCCTATCCGGGGGAATGTGGCTTTTTTAGGCGGCCCGCTGTATTTTTTGCCGCAGCTCAGGAAGCGGTTCATTGAAACGCTCAAACTCACGGACGAGCAAGCGGTCATGCCCGATAATGCACAGTTCTATGCCGCTTTAGGCACGGCATACATGGTCAAAGATAATCCAGGGGAGAAGTATGTTGCTTTGGCGGACGTTTTAAAGCACCTTCAGGAACTGCGAGCGGAAGACGCATTGGACGCCAACATTCTTCGGCCGCTGTTCAAAGACGAATGCGAACTCGAGGAATTCAGAAACCGCCACGCGCAGGCGGCGGTAAAAAGGGCAAATCTCGCTGAATACAGCGGGGAGGCGTATCTCGGGATCGACGCCGGATCGACGACGACCAAGGCGGTGCTGATAAGCGAAGACGGCAGCCTTCTGTATTCGTGCTATGAGAGCAATAACGGAGAGCCCGTGGAAATATGCGTCAGGATGCTCAAAGACCTGTATGCAAGGCTGCCCGAAGGCGTAAGAATCGTACATGCCGCGGTGACCGGATACGGGGAAGACCTGCTGAAAGCCGCGATCAGAGCCGATGTCGGCGAGGTCGAGACCATGGCCCATTACAAGGCGGCGGCAGAGTTCCTGCCGGGCGTGGAATTCATACTCGATATCGGCGGTCAGGACATGAAGGCTATATGCATCCGCAACGGCGTTATTGACAGCATCATTCTGAACGAAGCATGTTCGTCGGGGTGCGGGTCGTTTATTGAAACATTCGCCCGCTCGCTGGATGTGAGTGTCGAGGATTTTGCCAAAGAGGCCGTTTCCTCGCAAAAGCCTGCCGACCTTGGCAACCGGTGTACGGTATTCATGAACTCCAAAGTCAGGCAGGCGCAGAAGGAAGGCGTTGCCATCGCCGATATTTCCGCCGGGCTTTCCTACTCCGTCATCAGGAATGCGCTGTACAAGGTTATAAAAATAAAAAGGCCCGAAGAATTCGGCAGTAAAATACTTGCACAGGGGGGTACCTTTTTCAACGACGCCATCCTGCGCGCGTTCGAAATCGAAACGGGCAGGGAAGTGGTCCGGCCCGATATCGCCGGTCTGATGGGCGCGTACGGCGCGGCCCTGATCGCGAAGGAAAGATATGTACAGGGGTATCAGACGGCTTTGCTGTCGGCGCAGAAACTCGAAACGTTCGGTTACAAAAAAGGGTTCCGCCATTGCTCAGGATGCGGTAACAACTGTTTCCTTACGGTAATGGAGTTTTCGGACGGAAGGCAGTACATCTCCGGAAACCGGTGTGAGCGCGGCGCCGGGCTGCCGCGTGCAAAGGAAAGCATCCCCAATCTTTTTGATTATAAGCTCAAAAGGCTGTTCAATTACCGCCCGCTCCCGCCTTCAATGGCACATAGGGGAACGGCCGGCATACCGCGCGTGATGAACATGTACGAAAACTACCCGTTCTGGCACACGTTTTTGACTGATCTCGGGTTCAGGGTGGCGCTTTCCCCGAAATCGGACAAAGGTATATTTGAAAAAGGCATGGAATCCATCCCGTCCGAAGCCATATGCTATCCGGCAAAGCTGGCGCACGGCCATATCATGAGCCTCATCGAGCAGGGGATACGTTTCATATTCTATCCATGCGCGGTTTTTGAAAATAAGGAATTCCAAGAGAGCGACAACAATTTCAACTGCCCCGTCATCGCCGGTTATCCTGAGGTGCTTAAAATCAATATTGACGAACTGCGCCAAAAGGGCGTCACGTATGTGCAGCCATTCATTTCCTTTAACGAAAAAGCGAGGATGAAAGCAACACTGTTTGAGTGCCTCCATGCCTTCAAAATAACGAGGAAAGAGATCAACGACGCCGTGGACCATGCCTATGCCGAGGCGGAAAAGTTCAAAACGGACATCCGCCAAAAAGGCGAGGAAACACTCCGGTATATGGAGGAAAACGGGCTGCGGGGGATTGTCGTCTGCGGCCGTCCCTACCATATCGACCCCGAGGTCAACCACGGCCTTGCGGGCGTCATCACCGGCGAAGGCATGGCGGTGCTTACCGAGGACAGCATCGCCCATCTGGGGACCGTTCAACGCCCCCTCAGGGTAAAGGACCAGTGGGCCTATCACTCCAGACTGTATGCGGCGGCATCGTTCGTTGCGGGGAGGGAGGACGTAGAGCTTATCCAGCTCACTTCCTTCGGCTGCGGCCTTGATGCGGTGACCAGCGATCAGGTATCGGAAATTCTGCAGTCCAAAAATAAAATATATACGCTGATAAAGATAGATGAGGGGAGCAATCTCGGTGCGGCCAGGATACGCATACGCTCCCTGAAGGTGGCCGTGGAAGAACGCAGGCTCAGGCGCGAGGAGGAAAAACGTGCAGCAGCCGGGGCGGAGGAAACCAAGGCTCCCAGGCTGTTTACCCAGGAAATGAAAAAGAAGCACACGATCATCGTTCCACAGATGTCGCCGATCCATTTCCAGTTCCTTGAGGTGGCCTTCCGTTCATCGGATTATAATGTGGTGATACTCCCGGCCGTGGATAAGGCTGCGGTGGAAGAGGGGCTGAAATATGTCCACAACGACGCCTGCTATCCCTGCATCATAACCACCGGCCAGCTGATGCAGGCGCTCAAGAGCGGCAGATATGACCTGAACAACGTCTCAATACTGATGTCCCAGACCGGAGGCCCGTGCAGGGCAACCAATTATATTGCCCTGATCCGGAAGGCTTTGAAAGACGCGCAAATGCCGCAGATTCCGGTGATCGGGCTGAGCGTGCAGGGGATAGAAAAGCATCCGGGCTTTTCAATCAATAACGCGTTGTTGAAGCGGGCGATGCTGGCTATCAACTACGGGGATGTTCTGATGAAGGTGCTGTACCGCACCAGGCCCTACGAGGCCGTGGCGGGCTCGGCCAATGCACTGTATGAAAAATGGGCAAAAAAGGCAAAGGAGAACATAATAAACGGGAGCCTGATACAATACAACCGAACTATCAAAGGCATTGTAAAGGATTTTGACGACCTGAGAATACTGGATATCAAAAAACCGCGTGTCGGACTGGTCGGGGAGATTCTGGTAAAATTCCATCCCGATGCAAACAACCATATCATTAATATTGTGGAAGCCGAGGGCGGAGAGGCCGTGATGCCACCCCTTGTGAATTTCCTCGAATACTGCACCTATAATATAAAATTCAAAGCGCGCTATCTGCAGGGGAAGAAGATTGCCCGGCTGTCCGGGTCGCTCATCACCTACGTTATGGGACGGTTCGGGAACACGGTGATACGCGCCCTGAAAAAGAGCAAACGCTTCCAGCCGCCCCTTCGGATAAAGAAAATGGCGAATATGGCCAAGGAAATTGTCTCGCTCGGGCATCAGGCCGGCGAGGGCTGGCTGCTCATTGCGGAGATGCTTGAGCTGATACACCACGGCGTGGACAACATCATCTGCATGCAGCCGTTTGCCTGCCTGCCCAACCATATCACCGGGCGCGGGGCCATAAAGGAACTGCGGCGCATGTTCCCGTCATCCAACATCATCGCCGTGGACTATGACCCGGGCGCGAGCGAGACGAATCAATTGAACCGGATCAAGCTGATGATGTCCAATGCAAAATGATGCGGCAGCTACTATCGGGCAACGTCTACTAAAATACAGCTTCGATTGCCGATTAAACATTGACAGGACCGTTATTCCCAGATATAATTTTAGGATAGGGAATGAAAGTCTCCCTTGCGTAATGCAAAACTGCTCTTAAGCTAATGCTTTCTGCAAAATATTTTGGCAGAAACATTGGCTTTTTTGTGTTTCCGTAAATGCGGGAGGTGTATTCTCATGGGCACCCTGGTAACGGCTTTGCAAAAAGCATGCATGTTTGATTGCCGAAACAGAAAATCCCGTTGCCTGTTCGATTTACAAGGAAGTGCTGGAAAATTCCATCCAAAGCATGCTGACAAGCAGGATCGTGCTGCTAAAGACGGACACGACGTATAGTATGGTGAATAAATTAAATATCCGGTATGCT
>JBMOLJ010000085.1:0-5674 GCA_049324235.1 Bacillota bacterium | reverse complement strand
GGATGCAGCTCTCAAACTCTGTTTGAGGAAACCGCCGCAGAACTGGGCATAACACATAAGCGAATCCGCCCATACACGCCCCGCCACAATGGCAAGGTTGAGCGCAGCCACCGTGAGGACCAGAAGCGTTTCTACAACACCCACTGTTTCTACTCGTTCGCCGACTTTGGCGCACAGCTTGCTGTGCACCACTACCGCAGCAATAACCGCCCCATGCGCCCCCTCCAGTATAGCTCCCCCAGGGAGTTCCTCCGTGCTTACACTGTCCTAAATGTTTGACAATCCTACAAGTTTTACAGGTCAGCGCAAAAAATCATGGGAGGCTACGTTCTTTATCATCTCTTCATCTGTTTGGAGCAATTCCAAAAAGAGCTTGACCAGCTCCGCGTCAAACTGTGTTCCCGCGCCCTGCTTGAGCTGCTGCTTCGCATCTTCAAGGCTCAGCTGCGAGCGGTAGTGACGGTCGGAGGTCATGGCGTCGAATGCGTCGGCAAGCGAAATAATACGGGCAAGGTAATGGATTTCCTTGCCCTTAAGCCCGTCAGGATACCCTTTTCCGTCGATGCGCTCGTGGTGCTGCCGCACGAGCGGCACGACATCCTGGAACATGGAAACGGCCGAAAGGATATGCGCGCCCTTGAGCGGATGTTTTTTAATCTCCTCATATTCGTTGCGGTCCAGGGACTCGCTTTTGAGCAGGATATCATCCGAGGTCCCGATTTTACCTATATCATGGAAGTAACCCGCGATGCGCAGGTTTTCCAGATCGGAGCCGCTCAGCGAGAGCGTCTGGCCGATCTTCATCGCGTAGTAGGCCACGCGGTCGGAATGACCGCGCGTATAGACATCCTTGGCGTCAACCGCCAGGCGCAGGACTTCTATGGTATCCATGTACCTCGTCTTAAGCTGGGCATAGGTATGGTTGAGTTCATCGTTTTTAATGTTCACCAGCGAATGCAAAAAGGCGTTATTGATGGACGAAGCCGCCTGGCTTGCGTACAGGGCCAGCAGCTGCGCGCCCTCGGAAGAATGCTTCCCTTCCACATAGATCACGCCGATGGAGTTGAGGTATTCGTTTTCCAGCGGGAATATCGTCCCGCTCTCCATCTCAAGCATCTCGCCGTTTGTACGCGCAAACCCTATGTTTTCCATCATCACGGGGTCAAGCATCTCCGTAAAACGGTTGATAGGCACATGGTACATGCCGATGCCCCTGAAAATGCTCTTGTTCGCATTGCCGGACTCAGCCAGATCGTCGATAAGGATGAAGGCGTCCTTGCTGTTGACCAGCGGCAGTATCTGCTGGAGTATTTCCTCCAGGATGTTTCCGATCGGCTGGAGCTGATAGATCTTGGGTACGGCGCCCAGTATGCTGTTGAGTCCGTCGCGGAATTTCTGGATCGTGCGCATTTGTGCTATCGATTTAATACCTGATTCTACAAGTAATAATAACTGGTCCAGCCGGTCGCTCTTCTCGCAGTAGGCCTGTATGTCCAGCGCCTTAATGGTGCTGAGCGGCGGCGCAAGGTCCTTATGTCCGGTGAGCAGGAGGATATAGAGTTCCTTGTTCGTTTTGCGGATCATCTCCACGACTGCGTCGCCGTGCAGGGGCTGCATGAAATAATCAAGGATCAGGAGGTCGTAATGATTGCGGGACAGCTCTTCCAGCCCGTCCATGGGATTGATGAATCCCTTGCCCGCATAGCCGTTGCGTTGCAGTAAAGCAGAAACACTGTCTATGATGCCCTGCTCATCATCGATTACCATAATGTTAATATCGTTGTTAATAGGGGCATGAGGTCTTTTGCGCATCCGCCTTACTCCTTCCCGCTTTCAAAACCGGGCAATGATACATAGAATGTCGTTCCTTTTCCCAATTCCGAGTCAAACCACATATTTCCACGGAACATTCCCTTGATCGTACTGTAGGACATGTAAAGCCCAAGGCCCGTGCCATGTTTCCCTTTTGTCGTAACCATTTCCTTGAACAGCATGTCCTTTACCTTTTCGCTGATTCCCTTGCCGTGATCGCTTATGGCGATAAGCGTTCCGCCGTTCTGTTTTGTGATTTTTAAAATTATTTTGCCTTCCTGTCCCTCGTACGCCTGAATAGCGTTGATGATGATGTTATCGAGTATCTGAACCAGGCTGTTGATGTCTCCCCTGATAAGCGTCTTATTATCCACTTCTATTTCTTTTTTCAAACGGCAGTTGTTTTTAATAAGCTCGTGTTTCATCAGGATGTCCACGCGCTTCAACAGGGACCCCACCGTAAAAGACCCCTGCGTATCGATATTGAATTGCGCCGCCTGTTCTTTTACAGTCGAGATAATATCCGACATATACGCCATATGCGCTTTCATTTTGGTCAGCCAGTCATGCATTTCCTCCGCGATTTCATGATGGTCTTTTGGCGTAACTTCGTGGTCTTCAATGGACGCGTCGTATTCCTTAACGAGATACAGCAACTGGTCGATACCGCCCGATACGGAGAAAATAGGCGTTTTCAGGTTATGGGCGATGCCTCCGATGAGCTGCCCGAGCGACGCAAGCCGCTGCCTTTCAAGCAAAATCGCCTGGTTTTCCTGTATCGTATTAAAATCCTTAATATGCTGCGTAATGTCCTTTAGCAGCAGGATGACCGCAATACAGTGTTTGCCCGAGATAATCGGCGTAAACTCGATGGTAAAATACTTCTCGTCGGAGTTCATCTCAAAATGGTATTCGAGCGAGCGCGTGCACTGCTGTTCCACAGTCTGCCCTATGAAATCCATGAGTTTGTCGGGGTTGATACCCAGCCCGGGACTATCAATGATTACATTATACAGGTTATTGTGTCTTTGTATAGCGGTTATTGTAGAAAAATTGTCCTTAAATGTCTTGTTGTAATCGATAATGTTCATATCAGGGTCGATTACGATATAACTGTCCGAAATGCGGTTGACGATCGTTTGCAGTGCGATAGGCGTTACCTTTAAAAGATTAAACCGCGTCATCGCGAAGACGTAGAGCGTGATGGTTATGGAAAACGCGGTGGGTGTGGAATAGATCGAAAGCCCGGGAACGCCCAGAGTATAGCAGATATTCACCGCCAGCGGGATAAAGCTGCCGATGGTAACAAGGAAGGCCTGCGGAGAGAGCTTTCCAAGGTTTTTGATCGCAAAATAACACAGATAGCCAAGGCCTGTGATCATACAAATGTAGGAATAGATTGAATGTGCGTAGAAATAGGGCCCTAACTGCAATGGTAAACCGGGCTTGAGCGAATAGCTGACATAGAACAGATGATGATACTCGTTGGTGAACACCACGATGATGGTAATAACGGGTATGATGAAAAGCAGCAGTTCCTTCCAGGAAAATGCACGGTCCGAATTGGCATAATGGTAGCCGATGAGCAGGAAACTCACGGGAACCATACTGATACCAATATAGCTCGCGTATTCAAAAATCATATAAGGATTACCTGGATTGCCAGGATTATAAATTAACACCTCAATCATGACGGATACGGACCAGATGATCAGTTCCACCATCGTTAAGAGAAACAAATAGTGCAATATCTTCTTCTGCTTTGCAGAAAGGATATAGAAAAACAGGAATATTATCAGCAGTGTCGTTGCAAACAGCAGCACAAACGAACTGTCAAGCTGCAACAATGGCAATCCCTCCTAATGCCTCGGCAATAAAGTATGTATGAACGAACGGATATAATCCATATCAGGCCGGGGCCATTCAAAGCCCCCGCGCGATAAACACGCCTGCGTCAGGGACGAATCAGGCCGGATGTTTGGCGTACGCCATATAGAACCCGACTCGGTGATAATCCCTGCCAGATTGTCATACTCGCCTTTGCGGCTCAATTTCATGAGCAGGCCGCCAAAAGCCTCGTCCGATACGGTGTTTACGTTGAACCCTTCAGCCCGCAATGCATCCACGAGATTCGAAACCGTCAGCCTGTGCGGGTTATACATATGGAAGACGCGCATGTCCAGGCCATCGAGCCGGGCCAGTGCAATAATGGCTTGTGCGCATTTATCCACGGGCGTCATTTCCAGCGTTGCGGCAAGAATACCCATGGGGACGCAGCCGAGCGAAGAAAGCACGCGTATCCTTGTAGCAAATGCATTGGCATCCGGATTGATCTGGTATTTCGCATCCCTGTATCGGCAGGTAAGATTCCCGACACGGAATATTCTGGCATCGAGACCTCTATCCATAGCATCCACAACAAGGCCTTCGGCAAGGAATTTGCTTCGGACGTATTCATTGTCCGTGTAGTTCTGGCCGATGTAATAGTCGTCTTCGGTAAACACGCCGTTCTTTCGCGGGTTTTCAGCATAATGCATCCCCGAAACGCTTACAGTCGATATATGGATCAGAGGGGTGTTCGCCTGCTCGCAAAACGCGAGCACGTTGGCCGTACCCGTAACGTTTACCTTCGTGAACAACTCTGCATGCCCGATGTGGCTCGTAAGGGCGGCGCAATGCACGACGGCTGAAACGCTCCGGCTTAAGGCTTCCCATTCTTTGCGCTGCATGCCGAAGTAACGCGAAGAAACGTCTCCCTTTACGATTTTTATGCTCCGCATGAGCATGTCGGCCTGGCCGGCGCCGAAATAAAAGGCCAGGGTTTGTTGCAGGCGCTGTGCACAGTCGATATGCCTGGTGTCGCGCACCACGCAGGTAACCTCGGATGCATGCGCCGCAACCAGTTCATAGAGGATATGCGCACCCAGAAAACCTGTTACTCCGGTGAGCAGGACGTTGCTAAGGTTCAGTCCCGGAAGAGGGCCGGGGGCGTGCCCGACAGGCGCGTTCCGTCTTGCTTCCGGCGCCTTTGCGCCTGTACGTTTCTCTGTAGCCGCCGGGTCTATGGCGCTGCTGATGGCCCGAAGCGTCTTGAGGTTATAAAAGTCCTGGGTGCGTATCGCCCAGTTGTATTGAAGCACAGCGGCCTGAACGCGGATGACGTCCAAGGACGACCCGCCCAGCGCAAAGAAATCATCATCCGGACCGATGCCTTTCACGCCCAGGATCCGTGACCAGATGCGCCGCATGATCCGTTCGTTCTTTGTCAGTGGTTCGTGCGCTTTGGAAGAAGCGTGAACCACATCTTCCCTGGACGGTTCCGGCAATGCTTTTCGGTCAATCTTACCGTTCGCGGTGAGCGGTATGCTGTCCACCTCTAAAAGGCGCGAGGGAATCATATAGGCCGGAAGTTTTTTGCCAAGATATTCCCGCAGCTCCGAAAGGCATACCTGCCGCGTAGCCGAAAAATATGCCGCTAAATATTTATCGGTATTTGCGCCGTAATCCTTTACAACAGCTTCGACAATATTCGGGAAAGATCGGATCGTGGCCTCGATTTCTCCCAGCTCGATACGATGGCCGTGAATTTTCACCTGATAATCCACGCGTCCCAGCATTTCGAGCTCTCCCGAAGCGTTCAGCATGCACACATCGCCGGTACGGTACATGACATCTCCCTCAACGAACGGATCCGGAAGGAACTTTTCCTTTGTGAGCGTCTCCCGGTTTATATAGCCCATACCCACGCCGATACCGCTGATGTATCCTTCGCCGGTTACCCCGGGGGGCACAAAATTCTGATGCTCGTCCAGGACATACATGCGCATGTTGAGGATCGGACGGCCGATGGTAATCCGTGAAC
>JBMOLJ010000084.1:0-5768 GCA_049324235.1 Bacillota bacterium | reverse complement strand
TCATCGGCGTTGAGATGGGAGGCAGCTTGTCCATATCCACATTAATGGCATCCAGCAGCTCTTTGGACCATTCGAGCGTGGTCACATCCATCATGCCGTTCAATGTAAGGGAAGCGGGGTCGGAGAAGATGACTTCAGAACCCAGCTTATGCAGGATCCATTCCTGCGCGTTCACAAATTTCCAGGCCTTTTCGTACAGATCAGGCTGGCGATCGCGCACCCACTTGAATTTTGCATAGGCCCACATGCCCGAAAGCGGAACGCCGCTGATCTCATGGTATTTGTCTTTGCCCATGTGCGCGTCGATCCATGCGATCTCTTCGCCTGCGCGTCCGTCGCTCCATACGATGGAGTCGTGCAATACGTTCCAGTCTTTGTCGATTGCCACGAAAGTACCGCGCTGGCTGGAAAGTCCCAGCGATGCGATTTCCTTGGGGTCCACTCCGGTTTTGGCAAGCATTTCCTTGGATGCTTCACATATACATGACCACAGAAGATTCAGATCCTGTTCGACCCAACCCGGATGCCGGTGGATACACGGATACTCCCTGTATCCGCTTCCGATGATGTTGCCGCTTAAGTCAACCAGCATAACGGTTGTGCCGGTCGTTCCCGCATCGATACCCACTACGTATTTACCCATGACTAAACCTCCATCGTATTATTTTTTTGCAAAAACCGGGAGTGCTCTCAGCTTTTGCAATAAACATATTTTAAAGCTTTATCAATTTAATCGATGTGTTTTATGGATAGCATATGATAATGTATATTTATATATAATAACGTCTATTATGATTCTTATGTATCACGTTTTGTCGAAAAATAACATTTGTTATTTACAATGTAACTTTGTGTTGATTAGCATTATACACTCTTTGGATTTTGTGTGCAATATGTATTTACATGTTATCCTGATCCTTAGCGTTTGTGCTATTCCCCCGTCTGTAATGTGCCCAAACACGAACTACAGAAAGAAAAATGCCAACAAAAAATCCCCGTTCCACGGGGATTTACCCTGCAAATTACAAATTATATTATCCGCCATGCGATTCGTCCAGATTCACAAAGCGCGTGTGTTCGCCCTGCCAGGCCAGCCGAATCGTTCCGGTTTTTCCGTTCCGGTGCTTAGCCACGATGGCTTCGGCGATATTGTCCGCGTCCTCCTCGTAAAAGGCTTTGCGGTATAAGAGCACAACCACGTCGGCATCCTGCTCTATTGCGCCCGATTCACGAAGATCGGCCAGCATGGGCCTTTTATCCGCGCGCGATTCGGGCGCGCGGCTGAGCTGCGAGAGCAGGATGACCGGCACATCCAGTTCACGGGCCATACCCTTGATCGACCGCGTAATCACCGCAATCTCCTGCTGCCGGTTTTCGACATGCTGTGGGCCGGACATGAGCTGCAGATAGTCGATCAGCACCAGATCAAGCCCCTTTTCCAGCTTGAGCTTGCGGCACTTGCTCCGCATCTCGGCGACCGAAATGCCCGACGTATCGTCAATATACATCTGTGAATCCGCAAGCTGCGTCATTGCCTGCGCAAGGCGCATGTATTCATCCTCGTCGATGGTGCCGGTGCGGACCTTATCCATGTCCACGCCGGCCTGCGCGCAGAGCAGCCTGCGCACCAGCTGTTCGCGCGACATCTCCAGGCTGAACACGACGACGCTGCGCTGGTTTGTCGCGGCAAACTGCGCGATATTCATGGCAAAGCTGGTCTTGCCCATGCTGGGGCGTCCGGCCACGATAACAAGGTCCGAGGGCTGCAGCCCAAACGTCATCCTGTCCAACAGATAGAACCCTGTTGGCACCCCGGACAGGCCGCCCTTGAACCGTGCCGAATCCCCCATTTTCGTGTAGGTTTCGAGCACCAGGTCCTTAATATGCCTGAGCCGGTCGGACTGGCGGCGCATGGAGACTTCGAATATGCGCTTCTCGGCGTCCTCCACGATTTCCTGCGCGTCATCCGAGGCTTCCAGCGCCTTGGTTGCAATGATGTTTCCCGTCTGCGCCAGTGCGCGCAGCATCGACTTCGTTTCAACGATCGCGATATACGTATCCAGGTTTACCGTGCTGGGAACCGAGCGCGGCAGATCGCTTACATACTCGACCGAGCCGACCGCGTCCAGCATATGCACGCGTTCGAGCTCCTCGCAGACCATCAGCAGGTCCACGTTAGAGGAGTTCTCCATAAGGCGGGTCATCGCCTCGAAGATCTCGCGGTGCGCGGCGGAATAAAAATCTTCGGCCGTGAGCATGTCCGCGCCGCGCACAAGCGCCGCCGGTGAACTGAGCATACAGCCCAGCACCGCACGTTCGGCGTCGAGGTTATGCGGCAACTGCCTTTTGTTCGCTTGCTCCATGTGGCGCTCCCTCGTTAATGTGGCTGTTTCATGGACCGTACCGGCTTATTCCGCCTCTACAATCAGTTTGAACGTTGCGTGTACGTTTGCGGACAGGCGCACTTCCAGCTCGCTCTCACCGGTCGTTTTGACGGGTTCCTCCAGCATAATCTTCTTCTTGTCCAGCTTTATGCCGTGCTGCGCTTCAAAAGCTTCCGCGATTTCCTTGCTGGTGATGGACCCGAACAGCTTTCCGCCCTCACCGGTGCGCGCATGGACTTTCACCGTGAGCGTGCGGATGCGTTCGGCAAGCTCCTTTGCGGCCTCAAGTTCCAGTTCCCGCCTGTGTTCCTCGGTTTTTGCGCGCTGTTTTGCAAGATTCAGGTTCTGCGCGTTCGCCACCTCGGCCAAGCCTTTGGGTATCAGGAAGTTCCGCGCGTACCCGTCGCTCACATTTATGATCTCGCCCTTCTTGCCCGAACCCTTTACATCCTGTTTGAGAATCACTTTCATAGGACAACCCCTTCCTCGACCAGCTGCAGCACCGTCTGCTGCACCAGTTCTTTTGCTTCGTTGACCGTCATATTCTTAAGCTGCGTCGCCGCCATCGAGAGATGCCCGCCGCCGCCCAGCTTTTCCATAATCACCTGCACGTTGATATCGCCCGTGGACCGCGCGCTGACCTGCACGCCGGAGTCCATGGGCACCAGCACGATTGAAGCGCGCACGCCGCGTATCGTCAGGATCTGGTCGGCTGTCTGCGCGGCCAGAAGCTGCGCTCTGGGCGTTTTTTGCTCATAATACGCGATTGCAATATTCTTTTTGAGCATCTGCATGTTCTGGATGGTCTCGATGCGCTGGAAAAATGCGTTTGCGTCGTCCTTTAAAAGATCGCGCACGCGTACCATGTCCGCGCCCTGCCGCCTGAGATATGTGGCCGCCTCAAAGGTGCGCACGCCGGTATCCATGCAGAAGTTTTTGGTGTCCATCGCGATGCCGGAAAGCAGCGCCTCGGCCTCCAGCTGCGTCAGCCGGATCATGCTGTCGTAGTACTGGACAAGCTCGGCCACCAGCTCGGACGTGGAGGATGCGTAGGGCTCCAGATAACTCACCGCCGGGTTCTCGATCCACTCCAGCCCGCGCCTGTGATGGTCGATTACCGCGATCTGCTCCGTTATCTCCAGCAGCTCGGGGCAGGACGCCGAGCTTTTCCGCTGCGTATCCAACAGCACCACCAGCGCATCGCTGCGCATCACGCGCTTTGCTTCGCCCGATTCGATTACGAGCAGATCATACAGGCCTTCGGCCTTCAGACGCTGAACAAACGGCTCGATCATGAACAGATCAGGGTCTAAAACGATGCGGGAGGATTTCTGCGAAAACTGTGCGCAGCGCACGATGCCCATTGCCGCGCCCATGGAATCCATGTCCGGCCGCGCATGCCCCATAATAAAGACTTCCGAGCTTTTTTCAATGGCCGTACGCAAAGCCCGAGAAGTCAGGCGCAGCTTGACCTTTGAGCGTTTCTGGGTGGTCACCGACGTACCCCCGTAAAACGTGATGCGGTCCTCCGTCTTTACGGCGGCCTGGTCCCCGCCGCGGCCCAGCACCACGTCGGTGGCCTGCTGCGCAAACTCATTGCTCTGCTTTGCGTTTTCACCGGCGCCCACCGCTATGCTCAGCGTGATATACTGCCCTTCCCCGGTTGATATCTGCCGCGCCTCGTCAAGTATGGGGAAACGGCTCTGCTCGAGTTCGAGCAGACGCCTGCGGTCAAAAAACAGGATATATTTATCGCGGTCAAAACGCCTGAACGCGCCTTCGAGCCGCTCGGCCATCAATGCCACGCAGCGCGTGATCTCGGCATTTATCCTCGAAGCCTCGGTTTCGGACGCAACGTTCATCACTTCGATATAGTCATCCACCAGGATATTGCACACAACCGGCCGTACGCCCGCGCCCAAGCGGCCGGCCTGTGCGGCCGCCTGCGCCAGCTTTTTTTCTTCCGCGTGCTTAAAGCGGCGGTATATGATCAGAAAGTACACCTCGGCGCCGATCAGGGTTGCCGCAACGATCCATCCGACAATGATGTGCAGCGTGAAAACGGCCGCTATCACTGCCAGCGTGACAATGGCAAATATGGGAAAGAATGCGTATATTCTCTCAAGAATATTCTTCTTTTTATCCTTGCCCGGCATAGCTTTTTATGTTTCCCCTCTCAAAATCCCGGTCAGACCGCGATGCGCGAGCGAATCCCCAGCACCTGGTCCAGAACCCCGACAATAAATAATACGGAGCCAAACAGCGCATAAGCGACGGCCAGTATGAACCACCGGAACGCACGCGGCATGGACCGGTGCACCAGATAGTAGTCGATCACCGCAAAGCCCTGTACGACAAAGCAAATAATAAACAGCGTATTTGTCAATATCCCAACCCCTGCAAGCCACGGGTCGCCAAACAGCTGCAGAACAAGGCAGAGTATGATCATGAACACGGCGCCGCGCGCAAACCGCAAAGGCATCAGGTAATCCCAGAACGGCACCATGGGCACCACATCCGCGTTCGCGTTCTGCAGGCGCTTGCGCGTGAACGCGAAGCAGAACAGCCCGCCGAGCGCCGAAAAAGCCAGCACAAGCACGGGCAGCATCGCCCTGAAAAGCGTTTCCGCGTGGTCCATCACATAGGCCACGACCTGCTGCTTTTCACCCGACAGGTCGACGGTAAGTGCCAGCGAAGAAGAAAACATGGACATGGCCGCATGATAGGTATTCTGGGGCAGGGCGCTCATATACGCCGAAAGCGCGTCCATCTCCGCGCCGATCGCGTCGCCTCCCGTCATCATGTTGGCAAACACAAAACTGAGCATAACGCCTGCGAATACCGCGCCGATGCACATGGCCACGCTTTCAAACGGGTTCCATTTCTTTTGAAGCACATAGATGCCCACAAACAGCGCCGGTGCTGTAAAAATTCCGAGCATCAGCATCACGGTTGTCCCTGCGAGCACATGCACGGCAATCAGGCTTAAAAGCAAAACGCAGACGGTCCAGTACCAGGATTCCTTTATGCCGTAGTATATTCCTATAACGGGCAGCAATATTGCTGCGGGCAGGAACACTGCCGATACAGCGCCGCAAACAACGCTCAGCAAGGCAGCCGTTCCCATACGCACGCCGCCGTTTTTGCTATCCAACCGCTGAAAACCCCTTTCAACCATACTACACAAAAGCCCGGCGCGTTACTACAGCCGGGCTTAAACAGGCAACGGACTAATCGGTTACGTAGGGCAGCAATGCAACTACTCTTGCCCGTTTGATCGCCATAGAGACCTATCTTTGATGCTTGGCGCATGTTCCTGACATGCGCTTGGGCATAATCTTGCCGCGCTCCGTCATGCATTTGCGCAGTCTCGCGATATCCTTG
>JBMOLJ010000083.1:0-5878 GCA_049324235.1 Bacillota bacterium | reverse complement strand
CGCGATCCCCCACATTAAATCCAATCTGACGACATGTGCGTCAGATTGGATTTTAAAAATGGCGCCTTAGCGGCATTTTAACCGCATAGAAAAACCGATGACAAACCCCTTTGGGGTTTATCATCGGCCTAAGGGCACAGGAAATCCTGTGCCCTTCGCACGTGTAATTGTTCTTATCCGGGAGTAATGGGTTTAGAGCGGAAACTGACCATGAGCTGGTTGCTTGTGCGCGTGCCTCCCACCATCATTTCGTATTCCACGTCCACCTTTCCCTTCAGCGCCTTGCTGTCCACATCAACCCCAAAATCGGTAGAAAACAGTTCCAGGCTGACCTCTCCAAACGGCGTGGTGTACTGCCCGCGGTATGTTTTCCACTTCTCGAAGAAAAAGTGGGCGTTATACGTACCGCTGCGCTCCAGGCTCATGCTCCGCTCATCCAGCGTTATGCGCGTTGTAGTCCCTACCATCCCGGAGAGTTCGGACTCCTGGTACTCAAGGATGTACGACTGGTCATCCTGATAAAAGCTCCCCTCGGTTACGAGTTCAAGCGTTCCTTCCTGGCCGTCCGGCATCATTTGATTCCCTACGATGGAGACGATGACATTTTTTTCCATGCGCCTCACTCCTTTTATGGGGTTTACGAGCAAGTTATCGGTTGTCTTATTATAGCATATGCGCTGTATGTCACAAAAGCAGAAAGAAAGCCCAAATTTGTCGTTTAATTGTATTCCTGGAATAGGAATGTTACACTTTATTTGTTCATATCGTCAAAAAGGGAGGGGTTTATTATGTCACACAGCAACACCCGGTGGGCCGTTTCCAAAACAGCCCGGCAGCGCAATCTGCTTTGGACGCTGCCCGCAATATTGTTCTTTTTGCTCGGTCTGTGCTTTCTCGCCGTCTTTGTCATAAACTATGTGGACGGATTGTTAGGCGGCGGCCATTATCTGCTCCTGATCATATCGGGCAACGCTTCGGCTTTTTTGACCCTGGGCATTTTCTCCCTGATACTCGGCGGCATTTTCAAGCTTTGCGCCTATCTTGCATCGCTCTCCTGTATCAAGCTCTATGAGCGTGTGCTGATGATCCCGCCGTCTCAATCGTCCGTTGAGGCCTCCGGACGGGATGAACCGCCGCAAACGGTAATCATCCCTGACGATGTGGATGCTAAGCGGCCGGAAACAGGCCCGGGGACGAACGATTTATAGGATTTCCTTAACGCGCAATTGGTAATAAACGGGTATAATTGAATTTCGATTAATTATGGAATCAACATTTTCCCCTGCCGGGAAACTGTTTCATGCCACAGAAACCGATGACAAATCCTTTGGTTTTATCACCGGTACAAACAACAAGCGCCGCAAAAGCGGCGCTTGTTGTTTCGTTGTTGGGAGGTATGTGTTGTATGGGTACACGCACCGCCGAGGCGGCGCGTGACGGGGGCTTTTACATGACCAAGCTGCCTTCATTCGTATGAATGATCTTGAGTATCTCGGCTTCCTCGCCGTTCACGGCGTCGATGTACACCAGATAATCGCTGCCGTCCTTACGAATGGAAAACTCATAGCATAGCTCTTCGGTCATATCATCTTTGGGGATAAGCGTGAGCCTTTCTCCCGTAATCTCCAGTGCGGGATTGATGATGGCCTGGGCCTCGTCAGCCGAAAGATTGACTGCGCTCAGCGTCCGTTTTTGATGCGCCATGATATAGTTGCGCGCGTCTATCCCCACTACACGCTTGTCGCTCATCTTGATGCTGACCTTGATAAGGTCAGGATAAAGGAGGACGCCGTCCTGCATCGCGGCGTAATTGATAACCGCCTGGCCGTTATAGTACTGGCTGTACGTAGGCTTCATCTCGCCGTAGCCCCGCGCGTCCAGGTATTCGGCTCCTGTTTTTTCGAGTGCAAGCAGTTCCTTCTCGTCGGGCACCACCGTCTCTGCAGCCGGGCTTTCAAGGGTGAACGTCAGGACCTTTCCGCCCTTTTTGGTGACGTAGATGTATACGTCGCCCTCTGCACCCTGTATTGCCCCCTTGAAGCCATAGCACTCAATGGTGCCTCTCAACTCTTCTGCACGTTCCAGATTCCCTTTCAGGTCCTTTCCGATAAACGTTTCCGCAACATTTTGCGCCGCAGCTTCGTCCACGGTTTTCTCGTCTTTCAGGCTCTTGGGACTCAGCTCGTCCCGGCTCTCCGAATAAGGCCCGTCATAGATCAGATGCGGATACTCGGTGTTGTCCTTTGAGAGCTTTTCCAGAGCCATTTGGCCTTCATCCGGCATTTGAACATAGCCTGCGGTGGAGAGCTGAACGAGTTTGCCTCTGTTCTGGTCGTACTCCTCACGCAGAACCTGATACACCTTCACGCATGTATCATGAAGCTGCGAGATCTGCTTCAGATCATCTTCCGTAACCGGCGTACCCGATGTCACTTTCTGCCCAAGCATGTAGCAAAAATCACCCATGCGCGTCACGAATGCGGAAACGTCGCCCATTATCACCTGCGAAACGGGCAGCGTATTGAGTATGGCCTTAGTTTCCCCGGATTGCCGCCAAATATCCATAAGTTCCAGCGTATATTGCCTGGATGTTGATGTAACCTCAAGTTTTGAAAGACTCGTTTCCAGGTTTTCAAGATTCGCAAGCAAATCGTCATAGCCGCGGTCGTATCCGTTGTTCATCTGCCGTTCAAGACTCTGCGCCTGAGACGTGGAGATTCCGGCCCAGATAAGCGCTCCGGCAAGTACAACAGCCAATGCGGCCAAACCGATTTTGTTTTTATGTTTTTTCCAATCCAAATCCAAGCCCTCCCTTACCGGCAGAATCTGTGGCTGCCGATCACCAGCAGCACGGGTTTGCTCAGCATGTATTTATTGGTTGTCTTTGCCGGGTTATAGTAGAACAGGCACCCGTTCGACGGATCCCAGCCGTTTAACGCGTCGCGCGCGGCCTTGAGCGAATCGGCGTCGGGCGCAAGGTTAATCTGTCCGTCAGCGACGACGCTGAATGCACCCGGCTGATAAATGACCCCTGCTACGGAGTTCGGGAACTGCGCGCTGTCCACGCGGTTGAGCACGACCGCCGCAACCGCCACTTTCCCCGTATACGGTTCTCCTCGCGCCTCACCATGCACCAATTGTGCGAGCAGGTAAACATTGGTAGAGCCGGTAGTGGCACCTGTGGCTGCTTTGACGGGGTTCAGATTTACGCCCAGCTTGGCCGCGGTTGCGGGGCCTACCACGCCGTCCGGCGTGAGTCCGTGCTTCGTTTGAAAATCCTGGACCGCGTACATCGTCTGCAATCCGTATATCCCGTCAACCGCACCTTTATAGTATCCCCAGTCCTTGAGCTTTTGCTGTATTTTGGTGACAACAGTCCCTCTGTTCCCGGGCCGCAATGATACGGCTTCAATGTTCTTATCGCCCACCGTTGCCAGGATAAACACGCAGATAAGCAATGTCGCCACGATCAAACCAATGGCTTTATCCTTTTTGAGCAGCACCCGCTTCATCCATTACCCCTCTCTTCCAATGCGTAGCTTTAACCGAAAAACCATTTCATAAACAGCGATTCAAAAAGAATGCCGTTTTCGTATCCGTAACTGTCCTGACCGCCGATCACCTGAACCACCTGCTGCGCCTCCGGCGCGGCTGTTGCCTGCGGCATGGCTGTTGACGCGGTCTTTGCCTTGGCTGTAAAAGTTGCCTGCGGTTTTGCCGTCAGCTCAGGCGCAGCCGTCCTTTGGGGCGTGGCCGTAACCAGCGGAGTTGGCGTTGCCTGCGGCGTTACCCCCAGATCGGCCAGGCACAGCGGCGGAAAGATCACGCACCACCAGTTATGGCCCTTTGCGGCGCCCAGGTTCACGCGGAGCGCATTGTACATTCCGGCCGGATAGACTTTTTCGCCGTATATTTTTTCCGGAAAGGAAAACGTCCCTATCTCGGCGCTGGCGCCATAGTCCTTGCCCTGTGCATGCACCTCGCGTGCCGCAACTGCTTCGATATCCTTCAAGTGCTCCTGCACCCAGGCAGTAACCTCCGCTTTGCTTTGCGCATCCCCTGCGTTTTGCTCAATGTATTCTAAAACGCGGTCGCGTACACAAAGCTTAATCCGCTGGTCTTTATCCGTATTGCTGTTTGCCAGAATATGAAGACGTAACACGTCCTTTGCCAAAACATCCTCTCTGTTTATCGCGCCTGCACATACCAGATACCCCAGCAGGGCGCACAGTATGAGAACCCATACCCAACGCTTGTTCAAACATTACCCCCCCTGTTACCGGATTAATGTTTCGTATCAACCATTATTTCCCTAATGTTGGAAAAATAAACATGCAGGTCAAATATTCCCTGTGTTCCGGTATGCTCGGGAGGTTCTTGCGGGCCGCAACAACGAAATGTATAAATAACCATTCCTGTGCGTATGCGTCAATACGCCATTGCGCTTTTGATGGCTTAAGCCGTTTGAAAAAGGCGGTTAAACAAAGCATACCCGGCGGCAAATTTGCCGCCGGGTTGTCAGCCGGAAAATATCCGCCCGCCGCTTTTACACAATAAAAAAGACCGGTTCATACCGGCCGCAAAAAATCCTGCGCATATAAACCGTTGACGCGTACTTGCGCGGCCAACGGCTAAACGATGATCAGATTATATTAAGGTTGAGAAGCGCTCTTACTTATCAAAGCCCTGCGATGTCGGCCCCCCGCGCTTCATTCGTCAAACGTGATGCCCCTGTCTGCGGTCGAAACGGCACAGCACCACTCCGCCCCGCGGTGGCGTATGGCCCGGAGCGAATGCAGCGCCTCTTCGAACTTTTCAAATACACCAAATACCGTCGGGCCGCTACCGGTCATGTTCACGCCCAGGGCACCCTCGGCTTCCAGAAGGTCGCATAGATTATCGACATCGGGACAGATGCGGTGCGTCACACCGCGGAGCACATTGCCAAGCGCGCCGGCCAGCCTGAAAGCGTCTCCGGCTTCGAGCGCCCCGGCCGCTTCCTGGTTATCGGGCCTGAATTCCAGATTCTCCAGATCCAGCGCCTGGTACACTTCATTGGTGTACACCCGGCCTTCGGGTTTGACCAGCACCACATAAAAAACGCTCCCCGCCCTGATCGGCGTGAGCACCTCGCCGATACCCTGTGCGCGCTGAAGCCCGCCCGTGATGCAAAAGGGTACGTCCGCGCCGATCCTGACACCCAGCCGCTGCAGCTCTTTATTTGTTAAAGGCTCATCGCACAACGCGTTCAGGCCTACGAGAACGCCTGCGGCGTCCGTGCTCCCGCCCGCTAGGCCCGCGGCTACCGGAATACGTTTTTTTATATGGACGTGCGCGCCTTTTGTGATGCCCATTTCCTGTAAAAACAGTTCCGCGCTGCGGCAGGCGATGTTCGCATCACCGTTAGGGGTGAAAGGGTATTCGCAGATGACGTCTACTTTTTTTCCGCCAAGCGATATAGTAAGGGTGTCGTATAAATCAATGCTTTGCATGAGCATGTCCACATCGTGGTAGCCGTCTTCCCGCCGGCGTTTGACGTCAAGCGTCCAGTTCAGCTTCGCTCTTGCATGCAGGGTTACGGTTGACATTACATGGTTTCCCCCGGTCAGGTAATACCGAAAAATCTCGGCAGTTAATAATTATACCTTACTATACGCCGCCTGCCTACCTTTTTTGGCTAAATAAAAAAAACACACACTTTCGTCACATTCCGTACACAAAGCCAACGCAAATCCGCCCTGCGGACCTTTGCCGTTTCCCGCCGCAACTTCTTCTGTGCTAATTTGCACAGCTTTTGTCCGCGTTTAGGTCACCGACAAGAGCGCGCGTTCCACCGGCGTTTCCCTTCTAGGCAACGGGCAAAATCGCACAGAATGAT
>JBMOLJ010000082.1:0-5903 GCA_049324235.1 Bacillota bacterium | reverse complement strand
GGCATACTGAAAACGGCGATCGCCAACACCGACAGGACAATCAGCGGCATGCAGGTGCTTGTGCTGGGGTATGGGCGCGTCGGCCAGGCGATATGCCGTCTGCTGCTGGCATGCGGGGCCGATGTAACGGCTTTCACGCCTTCGGATAAAGAGATTGCCTGGGCACAGATACACTGCATCCGCGCAGTGCCTTTATCCGAGCTTGCTTCGTTCCTTGCCTTTGCCCAAACGATCATCAATACCATCCCGGCGCCGGTACTGGGACCCGAAGAACTGGATCAGGTCGCGAAAGACGTGCTCATTATAGACATCGCAACGGGCGGCGGCGTTGATTTCAAACATGCGGAAAAGCGGGAGCTTAGCGCACTGCTGTTAAAGGGCATACCGGGTGTTGACGCTCCGGTTTCGGCTGCGCAGTATATTGAGGAAAGCATCTTTCACACATTGTCGCAAAAAAAATAGGGGGGATACGTATGAAAGATCTGACGATAGGATTCGCATTGACCGGTTCTTTTTGCACAATCGACAGTATACTGCCGCAGATGGAAAAACTGGTGGAGCTTGGCGCCGATGTGATACCGGTCATATCCTATGCGATGGATACGACGGATACGCGCTTTGGCCTTGCGCAGGATTTCAAGAAGCGTATCAAAGAGATCAGCGGTAAAGACCCCATTGCGAGCATCGAAGGAGCCGAGCCGATTGGGCCCAAGGCGATGCTTGATATCCTGGTGGTGGCGCCGTGCACGGGGAACACGCTGGCTAAACTGGCAAACGCTATTACCGACACGCCCGTACTCATGGCGTGCAAAGCACACCTGAGGAACGAGCGTCCGGTCGTGCTGTCCATTGCCACAAACGACGGCCTGAGCGCAAACGCGAAAAACATCGGAATGCTCCTTGGCAGAAAACATATTTATTTCGTGCCGTTCGGGCAGGATGATCACGTGAAGAAATGCAATTCCCTGGTAGCTAAGCCTGAACTGATCATTCAAACCATCGAACTGGCGTTGCAGGGACGCCAGATTCAGCCTTTGCTCATACACTAGACCTCTCTTCCATATCTTGAAGGATGCGATGCCTTCTTTTTTTTGCGTCTTAGCAATTGGCAGGGTGATCCTGTGTTATAATAAGACCAATAATCCATTTTGAGGTGACAAGCGCATGCAAAATACCGCCGTTTCCACGGATAAGGCTCCGCAGGCCGTGGGCCCGTATTCGCAGGGGATCATCGCCGGAAATCTGGTCTTTATTTCGGGACAGATTCCGATGGATCCCGAGACCGGCAGCATAAAAAAAGGAGACATTACCCTACAGGCACGGCAGGCACTCAAAAACCTCGGCGCCGTTTTATCGGCTGCGGGCGCCGCGTTTTCCGATGTCGTGAAAGTGACCGTGTTTTTAACGGACATGCAGGATTTTCCAGATGTAAACAACGTGTATAAGACGTATTTTGAGGAACCGTATCCGGCCCGTTCCTGCGTGGAGGTAAGCAGCCTGCCCAAGGATGCCATGATAGAAATAGAGGCTATAGCCGTTTTGCCCTATCCCGTTTAGTACCTATAAGGAGAACGTTATGAGACAAAAAGTGCTGGCAGCCATGAGCGGCGGTGTGGACAGTTCTGTCACCGCCGCGCTTTTAATTGAAGCAGGATATCAGGTGTCAGGCGTTACGTTAAAAATGTTTGAGGAGGCGCATACGGATCCGGTTGCGGATGCGCGCAAAGTGGCCGATACTTTGGGGATAGAGCATCATGTGCTGGATTTGTCGGAGCTTTTTAGCGAAAACGTGATCACACCCTTCACGCAGGGATACAGGAGCGGCATAACGCCAAACCCCTGCATCTGTTGCAACCGGTATATAAAATTCGGCGCACTGCTTGAACATGCATTGGCCATGGACATGGACTATCTGGCAACCGGCCATTATGCAAGAATCGCATTCGACCCGGCCGCCGCGCGTTATCAGCTCAAAATGGCGGCGGACCCGTTGAAAGACCAGACCTATGTGCTGTACTCCCTTACGCAAAGGCAGCTTGCCAGGGCGCTTTTGCCGCTGGGGGAATACCGCAAAGCAGAAGTCCGCGAGATTGCCGCACGCTACGGTTTTGCAAACGCACAAAAGCAGGAAAGCCAGGAGATATGCTTTATTCCGGACCATGATTATGCGGCGTTCATCGCACGGAACGCGGGGGAAAGCGAAGCGCCCGGCGATTTCGTTGACCTGAAGGGGAACGTGCTCGGGCGTCACCGCGGTATCACGCATTATACCGTCGGGCAGCGCAAGGGGCTGGGCGTTTCGCTGGGCAGGATAGCGTATGTCGTATCCATCGATAGGGAGCGCAACAGGGTGGTTCTTGGAGACGAAAAGGACCTGTATTCCACAGCGCTCACCGTGAAAGAGCTGAACATTATCAGCGGGGAGCCTATCGGAAATGCGCTGCGCGTGCAGGCTAAGATACGCTATAGCGCAGAACCCCGGGACGCCACATTTACCCCGCTTGATAACGGCACGGGCCGGATCGAGTTCGATGTGCCCCAGCGCGCCGTTACGCCGGGCCAGGCGGCGGTGTTCTATCAGGGCGACACCGTGATCGGCGGCGGTATTATCGCGGGGACGCTGGAAAAGGTATAGCATGATGTACGGATCGTGAAATCTCACACAACGTAAACGTTATATAAATACAATATTCTGCAAACTGAGTGCCTGGGCCTGTTCAATCCAATTCAAGCGTTTCTCTTGCGAGATCGAAATCTACGATTAAAACATCCAGCAATTTGCCTTTGAGAATTGCCCTGATCGTATGCGCCTTGTGCGCGCCGGAGGCTACCACGATCTTACATGGAATTTTCTTATACGTATCAAAGCTGATCGCGAGGGTGCGGTCCACGAGGCTGCTCTCGCACTCCTGGCCGTCTTTATCGAAGAAACGCAGCATCAGGTCGCCGTATACGCCTTTGCTCTTTAAATCCTCGAATTCAGACGGGTGCAGGTATTGGATGCGGGCAAGCGGGGAATCCGCTAAAGGATAGAGGGAACCTACGCCGCTTAGCGAGATGGTTATTTGATCAAACAGCTTGAAGATCTGTTTGGCGCTTTCCTCATTTCTGATGTGCTGCACGATCTCGGCGGTCTTGAACAAGCTTTCGCAAAGCAACGCATGCTGGGTCCCGCCAAGGGCCATAGCCATCCGTGAAACCAGAGTCCGCGCATCAAGCTCATAAGCGCAGCGTGAGAGGCTCCCGTGCAGCGTAATAAATGAATTGTCTGATTTTTGACAGGGATTGAGATAATGAATAAGATGATAAATCGTGCCCCCCCAGGCAATCCCCAAAATGTCATGCGGCTTTAAAACTCTCTGCAAATAGCGGGCGCCCTCACGGGCTACCATCTTCTTAATTAACATGGGGTCGCCAAAATCCATGCCTGATGTGGGGATAACGACGGCATCTTTAAGCCCGTATTTTTCTATTAATTCGTTGGATAATGCTATACTGTCCATATAAGGGTTGCGGATAACAAACTCAACAACGCCTTCTTCCTTGGCGCGGCGGATGAGACGAGATGTTGTTGATTCGGAAATGTTCAACTGAAAGGCAATTTCTTTTTGAGATTTGCCTTGAAGATAATACAATTCCGCTACTTTAATAACAATCCAATTGGATTGACTGTATACGTCACTGTCCAAATTGAATACCTCCTCCAGTCACGTAGTAAATTTTACGTGACGAAAAAAGCAGTGTCAAGGGATAACAAACAAACTTAATGTTGCATTAAGCTACGGCCAGTATCATAGGCAAACCAAGTGAAGCCCCATACCTGGCTTGTCATATGGACGGATAGGGCGTCAGGTAAATGCTGATATACCCTTGTGAATAATTATACTGACAGAATTCAAAAGTTTGTTACGGTAATTCAAGAATTCCTTTCGCAAGATCATAATCAACAATAAGCACATCCGCTAGTTTGCCTCTGAGAACCGCGCTTATCGCATGGGCTTTATTCGCGCCCGATGCCACCACGATCTTACGGGGAATTTTCCTGTACTTTTCAAAACTGATGGACATGGCATGATCAGCAAAACCGCTTTTACATTCCTGGCCGTCTTTATCAAAAAATCGCAGCATCATTTCGCCATATGCATCCATATTCAGAATACTCTCGATTTGCTCTGAGGACAAATGCTTGAAAAGCAAAGATTCCGTTACGGGATAAAGAGAACCAACCCCGCTGATAGAAATGGTTATTTGATCGAAGAACGCAAAAATTCCTTTAGTAATTTCATCATGCTTGATACGGTCCGGGTTTTCTGAAGCAAAAAAGTCTTCACAAATTATGGTATAATTCTTTCCGCCAAGAGCATTGGTCGTTTGCAGCGCAGCGGAAAACGCACGGGTGTCGCACCCGTGTAATGAAATAAATGGGATGTTAAACCTCTGACGAATGTCGAAATATTGAAAAAGATGGAACACTGTTCTGCCCCATGAAATTCCCAGTATATCGTCAGGGTTGAGTACACGCTGCAGGTAGTTCGCGCTTTCACGGGCGACCATCATCCTGACAGAAAGAGGCGGCACCTTGCCAGTGGGCACGACCACAACATCTTTCAGCCCGAAATTTTCTTTTAAGTCATTTGCTAAAGAAATGCAGTTCATATAAGGATCGCGGATAACAAAACCCACTATTCCTTCTTCCCTGGCGCGGCGAACGAGGCGTGAAGTCGTAGATTCTGAAATATTTAACAAAGAAGCGATCTCTTTTTGTGATTTACCTTGGATGTAATGTAATTCTGCAACTTTTATGGCAATCCAATTGGACTGACTATACACGGCGCTGTCCATAAGATATCATACCCTCCATAAAAATTGTATCGTGACGTAAAATGATGTGTCAAGTGCCGGCAATAACCAGCTCATTAATGAAAATAATTGCAAACACATAAACAAATTGCAATGGCAAACAAATATTGCAAACATAAAAAAGTATTGCATTATTGTTTGCGTATTAAAAACACAATAAAATATTTTATATGACAATTTTTTTATGGGTCTGCCTTGAATATACAAATCACACCCTTCGGTTGTTATGGAAAAAACCATAAAATTACAATTATGTATGATGGATAGACAAACCGGGTTATACCTCCACGCTTGGTTTGTCCTATCCAAAATACATAATTAGTCCCAAAAACTAAAATAATCTTACAGAGAAAGAAAAGCCGGTTCGGTTTTTCAAATAAATAATCATGGAGGAATGATTATGGCAAAGTATGTAGCAGGAATTGATGCCGGAACGACCGGTACCACAGTAATGATTGCGGATACCTCGGGAAACATCATAGGCAGCGGCTACAGGGAGTACCCCTGTATATACCAGCATCCCGGCTGGGTTGAGCAGGACATGGACGTCATTTGGGCAGCTATCTGCGAAGCGTCCAAGGAAGCGATTGCAAAAACAGGCGTGGACCCGAAGGATATAGGTTCGCTCGGTTTTTCCAGCCAGCGCGGAACCTTCTGTGCCATTGACAAGGACTGGAACGTATTGCACGATTCCATCGTATGGAGCGACGGCCGCGCAGGTGAAGAGATCGACTGGATCACAAAAAATATCGGCCGTGACAGGTACCATGAGATCAGCGGCGTGCCCATTTCCGGTTTGTGGGCCTATGCCAAGTACAAGTGGGTAAGGGACAAGAGGCCGGACCTGTACGAGAAGGCCTGGAAGTTTGTAAACGGCCAGGAGTGGTTCCTGCATAAGCTCGGCTCGGAAGTGATGTTCTCCGACCCCGCTTCCCTTACATTGAACGGCATGATGGATGTGACCACGCTCGAATGGTCCAAAGAGCTGCTGGATGCCATTAATGTGGATATGGACAAGCTGCCTCCCATCTCAACGCCGATGA
>JBMOLJ010000081.1:0-6362 GCA_049324235.1 Bacillota bacterium | reverse complement strand
CCAACCGCTTCAATCTGGGCGATATCGTCCACCGCACCGTATACAGGATCCACCAGCGTCTCGAGAATAAGCGCAATCGCCTCCGCATGGTTTTTGACGGACAGCACCTTTTGCATGCCCTCGGTATCCGCCTTTTTGTATTTTAAAATTGCGTCTTCCTTTCCGATCCTTTCAACGCCGCCCGAAGCGATCACGGTTTCCTCTGGCATCTCGAGCACCTTAAACTTTGCCGAAGACCCTCCGCTGTTTAAAACCAGTATCTTCATACATACACCCCGCCTTATCCATATCGTTTTTCCTGCCATGCAGGTTTTTCATTAGTATACAAATAAACCTGTAAATTTGGAAGAGTTTATTAAACCATGAAAAATATCAAATATATAATAGAGCCGTTTGACGCTTTGGGGCGTCAAACGGCTGACAAAGATCACGAATCATGCAAAAATATTTTACCCGTTATATCATACGTTTTGCTCCGATATAGTGCGCAGAATAATATGAATTGGCAAACAGATTCGAGATAATGATTTTCCCCGCACCCGAGCTGGCATGGATAAACTGGTCGTTCCCCAGGTAAATGCCCACATGTGATGCGCCCGCTTTATAGGTTTCAAAGAACACGAAATCACCGGGCTTCAGGCTGCTCCTGGATACCGCTGTCCCTTTGGTGTACTGGTCCGCAGCCGTTCTGGGAATCGCTATTTCGTTTTGCAGCATCACGTAATGCGTAAAGCCCGAACAGTCAAATCCTGAAGGCGATGTGCCGCCCCATACATAAGGCACGCCGAGATATTTCCTGGCGGTTTTTATCACCATGTCGGTCTTAAGAGCACGACGCGTCGCCGGACCGACAATGCCGTCCGCCGCAAGCTTTTTAGCCTTTTGATAATTCACTACCGACTGCTTGGTAACGCTCCCGAAATAGCCGGTGCATGTGGGATAAGTAAAGTACCCGAGGGCTTTGAGGTCCTCCTGCAGCGTTACCACGTCGCTGCCCGACATGCCGTATGATAATGTTTTTCCACTGGTGTAATAATCTGCAAACGCAGTTGTTGTGAATACTGTGAGTACCATGGCCACCATGGCCAGTACAGATATGATTTTTTTCTTCACAGTTAACCTCCTTTCGCCGTCGACCGTTGCGGCCTGCGCCTATATTAAGCGCTGGGAGCGGACTGGCTCCCTAAAATTCGGTAAGACTTGTGTCGTGACGTGATTGAGTATATACACTGTACTGCATGCTTTCAACCAACAATATTTGGCATGGAATATTGTTAAAATCAAGGAAAAATTAGCCATCGGGCAATTCAAGCCCTGTATTTTGTGGTATCATAGATGTAATGCATGTTCCGATATGCATTGTGTATGTATAAATATACGCCCAGCGCGTATACATAAACAATTTCATCAAACGGGAGTGTATTGTTATGCGAAAGACCAAAATAGTCTGCACCCTGGGCCCCGCTGTCGACGATCTTGACTCTATAAGGCAGCTCATCACCGAGGGCATGGACGTAGCGCGTCTGAATTTTTCCCACGGTTCCCATCAGGAGCATAAGGCGCGCGCCGATAAATTAAAGCAGGTCCGTGAAGAAATGGGCAAGCACGTGCCACTGCTCATGGATATGAAAGGCCCTGAGATCCGAACGGGCAGTTTTAAGGACGGTTTGCAGACGCTTCAGGCCGGACAGCTTTTTACGTTTACGCCAAAGGATGTCGAAGGGGACAGCACCATAGTAACCATTACATATAATGACCTTTACAAGGATGTTTTTCCCGGCGCGCATGTCTCGGTTGACGATGGGCATATCGACATGGTTGTGGAGGAAATCAGGGGAGAGGATATCGTCTGCCGCGTATCAAACGGCGGACAGGTCTCTAACCATAAAGGAGTGAACGTACCCGGCGTCATGGTCAACGTTCCCATCATGGAGCAAAGCGATATCGACGATATCGCTTTCGCGGTAGAAAACGATTTTGACTTCATCGCCGTTTCCTTTGTACGGGATGCCGATGACATCCGCCAGGTCCGTTCGGTACTCAATGAAAAGGGCGGCAAGGGCATTCGGCTTATTGCGAAAATAGAAACGGCGCAGGGCGTAAACAACATCGACAGCATCATCGCCGTATCGGACGGAATCATGGTAGCGCGCGGCGATCTAGGCGTGGAACTTCCCATAGAACGCGTCCCCATCGTGCAAAAAGAACTGATCAAAAAATGCTATGAGTCGGGCAAACCCGTAATCACCGCAACGCAGATGCTGGACTCCATGATACGCAACCCCCGGCCGACGCGCGCCGAGGCGAACGATGTCGCAAACGCAATATTCGAAGGCACCAGCGCCATCATGCTCTCCGGCGAAACGGCAGCGGGCAGGTATCCTATCGAAAGCCTCCAAATGATGGTAAGAATCGCCGAGGCTGCGGAAGAATCCATGGACTATAAAGCCCTTTTCAAGAGCCGCCACGCAGATATGTCCTTTGATGTGGCCAACGCGATCAGCCACGCGACCTGCACGACAGCCATGGACCTTAACGCCACGGCCATTGTTACCGTTACGAAATCAGGAATCACCGCACAGAAGATTTCCCGCTTCAGGCCTCATTGCCCCATCATTGCCGCCACCACCTCCAAAAAAGTGATGCGCCAGCTGTGGCTTTCCTGGGGCATACTGCCCTGCCTGAGCAAAGAGGCATGCTCTGCCGAAAACCTTCTGGAAATCGGCGTTGAGACCGCCCTCAACTCGCACTTTATCAATACCGGCGACCTTGTCGTCATCACGGCGGGCGTCCCCATCGGCGTGAGCGGCACCACCAACATGCTTAAGGTTCATATCGCCGGAAACCCGGTGCTGAAATAATTAAATGTTTGCGGGATTGTGAACCAAAACCGCAAAAGCGCCCTGCCTGTGCCAGCACAGGCAGGGCGCTTGGGAAAGGCGTCAGCCTTTGTTTGATTTGCGTATCACCTGTTTCCAGACCTGATTGCCGTAAACAGCCGCGCCCGTGATGAGAACTCCCTGTATGCCGGCCTCAACCGTCCAGCCCAGGAGCATCATTGTACCCAGGACACCGGGCACAAGAAGCAGCAGCGGGATCAGCCAACACGGCATACCGGGTATTGATTTGATGATCTTGCCCAGTATTATGAGCGCAGGTATCAGCATTACCGCCTTTTCGGCAATACAGGAAGAAAGATCCTCCATATAAGCAACACTCCATTTGTCCGGCTTTTTATCCAAGTGAATAATATGGCATGCTCTGACCGCATTTTTTATGCGTCCAGTATAGTTATATGTGCCGGCCTGCATCATGTGCATACTTTCATCGGGCATGATGGTTCCTCCTACTATTCGTTTCCGATGCTATTGCAAAATATATTGGTTGACATTATTCTACATTTTGCATATGCTAAAGAAGATACAGGCGCATACCTGTATGGAGAAGAGTTTTGAAGAGCACCCTATGAGATGAGAGGAGTTTTTATCATGCCAAAAATCCCGAATCGCATTTTACTTACCGAAGACCATATTCCAACACAATGGTATAATATCCGTGCCGATATGCCCGAGCAGCACGATCCCTATTTGCATCCCGGCACTTTGCAGCCGGTCGGCCCCGCCGACCTGACGCCCATCTTTGCCGAAGAGCTGTGCAGGCAGGAAGGAACGCCCGAGCGGTACATCGATATTCCGGGCCCTGTCCTCGATTATTACAAAATGTACAGGCCTTCTCCCGTAATCCGCGCGTACAGCCTGGAAAAAGCGCTGGGTACGCCCGCGCGCATCTATTACAAGTACGAGGGAAACAACACGTCGGGCAGCCACAAGCTCAATTCCGCAGTACCGCAGGTCTACTACAACAAAGCGCAGGGCATTACGCAAATAACCACGGAAACGGGCGCCGGGCAATGGGGCACCGCGCTCTCCATGGCCTGCTCCTATTTTGACGTTAAACTGACCGTATTCATGGTCAAGGTCAGCTACATGCAAAAGCCGTACCGCAAGGGCATCATGGAAACCTACGGTGCGACCGTACACGCAAGTCCGAGTAACCTGACCAACTGCGGCCGTGCAGTCCTGGAAGCGGATCCTGACAATACGGGAAGCCTGGGTACGGCCATCAGCGAAGCGGTCGAAATGGCCGTAAGTACGCCGAATACCCGTTACAGCCTGGGTTCGGTGCTGAACCAGGTGCTGCTGCACCAGTCCATTGTCGGTTTGGAAGCGAAAAAACAGCTTGAGATGGTGGATGAATATCCGGATTACGTCATCGGATGCGCCGGCGGCGGCTCCAACTTCGGCGGCCTGATCGCAGGATATATGCAGGACCGTCTGACCGGAAAAGGGAAACCTTACTTCATCGCCGTCGAGCCGGCCGCATGCCCCTCCTTTACGCGTGGAAGGTTTGCCTACGATTTCTGCGATGTCGGCCACGTCACGCCGCTGGCCAAGATGTACACGCTGGGCAACGGCTTCATCCCCGCCAGCATCCATGCGGGCGGCCTCAGGTATCACGGCATGTCCCCCATGCTGTGCAAGCTGTATCACGACGGATTCTTAGATGAAGCGCGCGCCGTATACCAGCGCGAAGTGTTTGATGCCGCTACACTGTTTGCCAAACACGAAGCCATTCTCCCAGCGCCCGAGTCGTCCCACGCCATCCGCACCGCGATTGACGTCGCGCTGGAATGCAAGGAAAAAGGTGAGGCGAAGACGATCCTGTTCGGCCTGACAGGAAACGGCAACTTCGATATCGGCGCATACATGCAGTACAAAGAAGGTACGATGGAAGACTATGCGCCCTCCGACGAAGAACTCGAAAAGGGCTTCGCCACCATTCCCAAACTCCCCGGTATCCAGGAATAACAGATAAAGCGTTCAAACAGGCGCCTGTAATGTAGGCGCCTGTTTCATTATGTTGACAATGCAAAAGAAGTCCGATACATTTATGTTACAGACAAACAGTAAGGAAATGATATGATAGAGAACCCGCATCACGATAAAGTACCCACACCGGCCGCAGATTCCATCCCAGACGCGGAGACCGGCCTGACGTCCGACCAGGTCCGCGTACGCATCGGCCAGGGTTTAACGAATCAATCGTCCGAGAGCCTTTCAAAATCCGTCCGCCAAATCGTAAGCGAAAACGTATTCACGCTGTTCAACCTTTTAAACATCGTGCTTGCACTCCTAATCGTCATGGTAGGCTCCTACAGGAACCTGCTGTTCATACTCGTCATCATCTCGAACACCATCATCGGCATCATACAGGAGCTTCGGGCCAAGCGCACCATAGACAAGCTCTCGATCGTGACCGCGCCGCTTGCGCACGTCCTGCGCGACGGTCAAAGGCAGGACATCCACAGCGAACAGATCGTGCTGGACGATATCATGCTGCTGCTACCGGGAAACCAGATATGCGCCGACAGCGTTCTGGTCGCGGGCGAGAGCCTTACTGTCGACGAGTCCCTGCTGACCGGTGAATCGGACCCAGTGGTAAAGCATCCGGGCGATACACTGTTCTCGGGCAGTTTCGTCGTGTCCGGCAACGGCCGCGCACGGGTGACCACCGTTGGCGAGGGCGGCTACGCTTCGAGCATCACCAAAGAGGCACGCTACTTTAAAAAACCCAATTCGCAGCTGGTTTCTTCACTGAACCGCATCATCCTCGCAATCAGCTACATTATCGTTCCGCTGGGCATCCTGCTCTTTTTGCGCCAGTTCTTTCTGGGCGGACAGACGCTCGAGGAAGCTGTGGTAAGCACGGTGGCCAGCCTTATCGGCATGATCCCCGAAGGGCTGATCCTCCTCACCAGCGTTGCGCTGGCGGTAGGCGTCGTCCGCCTGGGCACGCGCCGCACGCTGGTGCAGCAGCTTCCGAGCATCGAGACGCTCGCACGCGTGGATGTGCTCTGCCTGGACAAAACGGGCACCATCACGAAAGGCGCCATGCAGGTCGAGGAGGTCATCCCCATGGGCAACACCGGTGAGGGCGAGATAACCGCGGCGTTTGCCGCTCTCGCTTGTGCCCTGCCCGATTCAAACGCCACCTTCCAGGCAATCAGCGCATATTTCGGGCAGGACACGGATTGGGAATCCACGGCTACCGTCCCGTTTTCCTCCGAGCGCAAATGGAGCGCGGCAGGCTTTCCGGGCCGCGGCACCTATATCATGGGCGCACCAGACATCATCTTTCCCGATAATGCGGACCTCTCCGCCCAAACGGAAACCTATGCAAAGCGGGGAATGCGCGTGCTAGCGCTCGCGCATTCCCTGGAAGAAATCTGCAAGGAGACGCTCCCCCGCCCCTGTACATTGAAAGCCCTGCTCATCATAAGCGATGTAATCCGCGAAGAAGCC
>JBMOLJ010000080.1:0-51511 GCA_049324235.1 Bacillota bacterium | reverse complement strand
TATGTCCGGTTGCCACACGCCCCGCACAGGCCAGGAGCGTGAACGATTTTTCCATTTGGATAAACAAGGAAACCGGTATAGCGGCGCTGGGGTCGGTGCATCCCGGTCAAAACGGCTGGGAGGACGAACTCAGGCGCATACGGGATGCCGGACTTGCGGGCATTAAGCTCCATCCCGACTACCAGCATTTTTTTGTTGATGAGCCGCGCATGTTTCCGATCTATGAAGCCTGCGTGAAACTCGGGCTTGTTATTGTGTTTCATGCGGGGGTCGACATCGGGTATCCTGATCCCGTGCACTGTCCGCCGCATCGGTTCAGGCGGGTGGCCGAGCGGGTGGATACCTCGCGCTTCGTGCTGGGGCACATGGGGGGCTGGTCGATGTGGGCCGAGGCGGAAGAATGCCTTCTGGGGCTGAATGTATATTTTGATACGGCGTATTGCTTTAAAAGCATGTCCGATGCGCAGTTTTTGCGCATGGCGCGCGCGCACGGGACCGGTAAAATACTCTTTGCGAGCGATTCGCCCTGGATGGACCAGCAGGCATATGTGGAGCATCTGCGCGCGCTTGAACTGGATGCGCACGAATACGAGGCAATAGCAGGAGGAAACGCGGCAAAGCTGTTCGGAATCACCAACGATGTAAGATAGCGGTCCGAAAGCAACCGTGTATTACTGTATTAGATCAGCCGTCATAGGAACAAAAGACTTATCGCCTTATATAGAGGTAAAAATACAAAAAATGAGGGGTATGCCATGAAAGCCATCGTTACCGTGATCGGGGAGGATAAGGTAGGCATCATTGCCGGGGTCAGCACAGTGCTGGCCGGATACCGGGCAAACATACTGGATATCAGCCAAACGGTGCTGCAGGATACGTTCGTGATGGTCATGCTCGTTGACCTTTCGGCGGTGGAGGTGCCGTTTGCCGAGCTGAGCAGTGCGCTGGAAGAAAAAGGGAAAGAAATTTCCATGTCCATCCGAATCCAGCGCCAGGATATATTCGAAGCGATGCACAGGATATAGGGGGTGCTTTCATGCTTAGCAGGGATGAAATACTTGAAACGATACGCATGATCGAGCAGGAGCACCTGGATATACGCACGGTGACGATGGGTATTTCGCTTTACGACTGCGCGCACCACGACGAGAAACGGGCCTGCGCGCGCGTGTATGACAAGATCATGCGCTGCGCAGAGAACCTCGTCAGGGTCGGCGAGGATATCGAGTCCGAATACGGCATACCCATCGTGAACAAGCGGATATCGGTCACGCCCATTGCGCAGGTGGCGCAGGCCTGCGCTGCAAAAGACTACATCGCCTTTGCGCACACGCTGGAGCGTGCCGCAAAGGACACGGGCGTAAATTTTATCGGCGGTTTTTCCGCGCTCGTGCACAAAGGCGCGACAATAGGGGATAATAAGCTTATCGCGTCCATACCTGAGGCGCTTTCCGAAACCGCCCACGTCTGCGCATCCGTGAACGTGGCAACGACAAAAGCGGGCATCAACATGGACGCGGTCCGGGACATGGGCCAAGTGATAAAGAAAACGGCGGAGCTTACGGCCGGTGACGGCGGCATAGGTTGCGCCAAGCTCGTTGTGTTTGCGAACGCGGTGGAAGATAATCCGTTCATGGCCGGCGCTTTCCACGGCGCGGGAGAGCCGGAATGCGTAATCAACGTGGGCGTGAGCGGACCGGGTGTTGTCAAGCGCGCGCTTGAAAAAGTACGCGGCGAAAGCTTCGACGTGGTGGCGGAAACCATCAAGAAAACGGCTTTCCGCATCACGCGCATGGGACAGTTGGTGGCGCGGGAAGCTTCGAGCAGGCTGGGCGTACCCTTTGGCATTGTTGACCTGTCATTAGCGCCGACGCCCGCGGTGGGGGACAGCGTTGCGCTGATCCTGCAGGAGATGGGCCTGGAATCCTGCGGCGCGCACGGCTCGACGGCGGCGCTTGCGATGCTCAACGACGCCGTAAAAAAAGGCGGTGTGATGGCGTCGTCCCACGTAGGGGGGCTGAGTGGCGCGTTCATACCGGTGAGCGAGGACGCGGAAATGATCGAGTCGGTGAAGCGCGGCGCATTGGGAATCGATAAGCTCGAGGCGATGACCTGCGTCTGTTCGGTGGGGCTGGACATGATAGCGGTGCCGGGGGCTACCAGCGCGGAAACGCTTTCGGCCATCATCGCGGACCAGGCGGCAATCGGGATGATAAATAATAAAACTACGGCTGTGCGCATCATACCCATACCCGGGAGCAAAGTGGGCGACGCGGTCGACTTCGGCGGGCTGCTGGGACAGGCGATCGTCATGGACGTCAACCCGTTTAAGCCGGACGCGTTCATCCGGCGTGGCGGCCGTATCCCCGCGCCGATACACAGCCTGAAGAATTAAACTTACATCCTTAGGGGGCGTGGGGGATCGCAATCCCCCACCTTAATCCAATCTGACGACATGCGTCAGATTGGTGAAAAAAATGCCGCCTAGAGCGGCATTTTGACCACAAAGAAAAACCGATGACAAACGCAGTTTGTCATCGGCTAAGAAATGGAGGCCAAGTCTCAAAGAAATCGGAGATTTCCGGAAGACTTAACGCGCATGTGCATATTTTTTGCGCATGCCAAAAAATAAATTGCACGCGCGGGAAATGAAGTTTTATCCCATTTGTACAAGGGGTAATTCATTTACCCGCAGTAGAAATGGAGATAAAACATGAAACAAAAACCCGTTTCCGCTTCGCGCAGTGAAAGGGATGAGCGCGACCAGTGGCGGCTTGAAGATATATTTGAAAGCGATGCGCTCTGGGACGAATCCTACGCGCAGGTGCAGGAAAGCCTGAAAAATATCGCGGCGCTCAAGGGCACGATGACCAAGAGCGCGGGGGCGCTGCTTCACGCCATGGAAACGCTCAATGATATCGAGCGCCGTGCCGAGAAACTCTTTGTGTACGCTAGCATGCGCAGGGACGAGGACAACGCGCGCGCGGAATACCAGGAAAAAACGGACCGCGCGCTGAACCTGCTGGTGAGGCTCGAGAGCGAGACCGCGTTTGTCGAGCCTGAGCTGCTGCAGGCCGACGCGAAAACGATCGAGGACTTCATAAGCCAGGAACCAGGGCTGAACGTGTACGCGCACGGGTTGCGGGACCTGCAGCGGCAAAAACCGCATGTGCTGGACGCCGAAAGGGAGCGGCTTTTAGCCATGTCGGGCGAGGTCGCGGCCGGGCCTTCGAACATCTTCAAGATGCTCAACAACGCGGACATCAAGTTCGGTTCTGTGATGAACGAGAAGGGCGAGGAAATCGAGATCACACACGGGAGCTATACCACGCTTCTGGAGTCGCGCGAGCGCAGGGTGCGCAGGGAAACTTACGAAAAGCTCTACGACGCGTATCAGGAGCTTATCAATACCATAAGCGCCATATACAGCACCAGCGTTAAAAAGGACGTGTTTTTCGCAAAGGCGCATAATTTCCCCAGCGCCATGGAGGGTTCGCTCTTTGCCGACAATGTGCCGGTACACGTCTACGACACGCTCATCGATACCGTGCACAAGCACCTCCCCGCCATGCACCGTTATGTCGCGCTCAGAAAGCGCGTGCTGGGCGTTTCGACCCTGCATATGTATGATGTGCTCACGCCGCTCGTGCCCGATGCGCACATGACAGTAGACTACCATGAAGCGTGCGAGCTGGTCCTCAAGGGCATTGCGCCCATGGGGGAGGAATATATGGGCCTTGCGAAGCAGGCTTTTGAAAACCGGTGGGTGGACGTGTATGAAAACAAGGGCAAGACCTCCGGCGCGTACAGCTGGGGGCATTACGACACGCATCCGTATATCCTTTTGAATTTCCAGCCGACCATAGACAACGCGTTTACCCTCGCGCATGAACTCGGCCATGCGCTGCATTCCTATTACAGTAATACATCCCAGCATTACGCCAACGCGGGATACCCGATCCTGCTCGCCGAGGTCGCTTCCACGGTCAACGAATCGCTCCTGCTGCAGCATCTGCTCAAAACCACCGAAGACCCCCAGACGCGCATGTACCTGCTCAACCATTATCTCGACCAGTTCCGGGGAACGGTGTTTAGGCAGGTGATGTTCGCCGAGTTTGAACGGGACGTGCATAAGGAAATCGAAGCCGGACGCGCGCTGACCAAGGAACGCCTGTGCGCTATGTATAAGGAGCTCAACCAAGCGTATTACGGGCCGGATATGGCGCTGGACGACAGGATAACGCTGGAATGGGCGCGTATCCCGCACTTTTACACCGCGTTTTATGTGTATAAGTATGCGACGGGGTTCTCATCGGCCATCCAGATCAGCAAGGGCATTCTGGAGGGCAGGGAAGGAGCCGTTTCCGGTTACATCGAATTCCTCAAGAGCGGTGGAAGCGACTACCCGCTGGAGCTTCTGAAAAAAGCCGGCGTGGACCTGACCACCGCACAGCCGGTGGATTCCTGCCTGCAACTGTTCACGGATGTTTTGAAGGAACTGGAAACCATGATGGACAATTGACCGCTTTGGCTCGTATAAAGCAAAGGTTAGCAAGACGCTCCTGCTTACGTTCACCGAGGCGTTTTTATGCTATTTTTGCGGAAACAACGTGTTTTTATGACGGCTGAGCAGCAGCATGAGCGGATAGCCCAGCATATAGCAGGCAGCGAACTGGCCAAGGCCAATATAGGCCATCGTTTCAAGCAATGGCAGACCGAGTATGAAGTGCAGTTCGAGCCCGATGACGACGGCATTTACCAGCACGGGCGGCAATGGGGCGAGGGGCCTGCGGTTGCGCAGAAAATAGGTCATAAGTGCGGCGGTGAGCGTTGCCAGCGAGCCGAAAATAACATCTATCGGGCCAAGGGTACTCATGAGCAGGTTGCTGATCAGACACCCGACAAAAAGTCCGGGCACCGCGGCCGCCGTGAACACGGGCAGTATGGTAAGGGCCTCGGAGATACGCACCTGGACCTGGAGAAAACTTATCGGCGCAAAGATGTAGGTTAGTACGAAATAAACGGCGGCAATAATGGCAGCAACTACAATATGATACGTTTTGTTCATGTTTACGGCCTTTCATAAATTATGTCCAGCACATTATATCAGAAGAAACTCTCAAGTCAAGCAAAACTCCCCCCTTGTTCAAATGCCCGTAGTGTTGTATAATATTGCTTGTCGCATGGGGATATGGCGCAGTTGGTAGCGCGCGACGTTCGCAATGTCGAGGCCAGGGGTTCGAATCCCCTTATCTCCACCACGCATCAGGCCCCACGGTTAAAGCATCCGTGGGGCCTTTTATTTTCCGAAGTACACGCAAAAGTACACGTTTTATTTCAAAACCGCTCCAAATATATCATCAAGGATATTCGCGGCACGCTGCAGCTCCCCGTCCACGTCATGCCCGTATACACCGAATGTGTCCATAGATTTACTGTGTCCCACTATCCGCTTAAGCAACTGGTCGGGCATGTCCACTTTCGCAATAGAGATAAGTGTATGCCGCATTTCGTGCAGCGTGCAGGCAATGCCGTATTGCTTCCGGTAGGTCTTCCATTTTCTGAAAAGATGGTTCGGGTCCAGGACATCGCCGTATTCATCGGGGAACACCCAGGGTGATATGATGCCATGCTCCTTGAGCATTTGTTTTTGTGCTTCGATGACACCCAAAGCGTGGTTTGGCAAAACGATATATCTTCTGGCATTATTATTTTTGCCGCTGGTTTCTTCGTTGTCTGAATTGATTGAGCGGCGTATAAATAGCACGTTGCCCTCTATGTCCTGATTCTTTAGTCCGCATGCTTCGCCCCGGCGTAAGCCCGTCAACACAATAAAACGCCAGGCGTGGATGAAGAAGCATTTCTTAATTCTCTTATGGTCTGTAATAGTGTCCTGTGCAAATAATACTTTAAGATCGTCAGGCTGTAATATTTTGCGTTCACCGACCGGCGCGCCCGTGGGGACAGCTAGGCCTTCCGGCTTCTCCATTACTATCCGTTGCTTTCGAGCATAATTATAAACGGCCGTAATCGAAGCCCGCACGTTCTTGCACGACTTTTTTGAAAGCCCCTTCTTATATGCTGCGTTTATACAGTCCTGGTAATTTTGAAGCGTGATGGCTGAAGCCCTCTTGAGTTTTAGTTTTGGCAACAGCCAAAGCCTTCCCATTTGCTCATGCTTTTTATAATTGGCCGTGCCGGTGGTCGCTTTAACATCGGCAATAAACTTGTACCAAAGCTGCTGAAAGCGGATGTTGCTGTTCTCGGTACGCTTCTCAAGCCATTTTTCCGCCTTTCGCTCGGCTGCGGCTTTGCCCTTCTTCCCCGGCGTTGGGTCCGTAAACGTCCGGCGTTCCCCGTCCTGCTGAACGTTGATCTGCCAGCGTTGTCGGGATTCTATCCATTTTGCTTCATTTTTTCTTTGAGGCATATATGTTCACCATCTATTTCCCGATTTTCTTAATATCGAACGGCTCAAAGGTAATTTCATATTGATCAACATGCCATACGGGCCAATGCTTTTGTTTGTAATATTCAAGAGACGCGGCGAGAAATTCACCCGTTACCCCCAAGTATTCAGTTGTTTCCCAGAACGTACGGATTCCATCTCTCCATGCCGTTATCAAATTTTCAGGCGGAACAAGCCGCTCATATGCCCATCCGCGGGCGCGGCGTTCTTGCCGTCTTTTCATTACGTCGTCAAGGCTAAGAATATTTCCATCGGATGTATAAAAGTGTCCAGCCTCTTCGGCCAACACACAGAGGTGCTCGGCCTTCGTTGAAACGTCGTTAGAAATCAGGATATAGCGCTCTGCCTCATTGCTCCAGTATATTCCTTTAGCTTTAGTAGGCATAGATTCTTGCACTATCGTGATATCCTGATCAACAAGTTCTTGCTCAAGCGCCTCCAATGTGTTGATACTCTTTATCATAGACAGCTCCAGAACGTATGTTTTGTGTGCGCCTATTATACTATAAATTGGTGTACTAAAATCAGTACAATTATTTAGGATTCTACAGAATGATTATGATTAAAGCTACGATCAATAAAACCGATAAAGTTGAAATAATGCATCCGCCGCCCGTAACGGCCTTCCCAATTTTTCTTTGCCGCCCGGGTTTAGTCATAGGAATACCTGTTTTTCTTGAAATGCTCTGCTTAGCTTTTGTAACTCCTGTCGCTCGTTTCCAAGAAAAACCGCCTTTATTTGCCATAAGATTACCTCCTTTAGGATGGCGGATGACAAACAGAGCATGGCTCATATCCTTGTGCTTTAGCCTTAGACAACGATATCGCTATTTTGCTCTTTTTGAGATATCGGCAGCTCCCAATATGGTATTTTGAGCCGGTGTTTGTGATATATACAGTTGTTGTTTTGGTATTTTCTTCTACAGTGTTTTGAGTATTATTAGAATAACTACTGCTGTCTTGGGATATCTTTTTTGTGGGGACAGGCGTTGGTGCCTTTGTGGGCGTTGGTGCTATCGTAGGTATAGGTGTTGGCTCGGGTGTCGGTGTTGGCGTAACAACGATTGGTGTTTCTGTAGGCGATATGGTGGCTGTGGATGTGTTGGCGCTACTACACGCCACCATAACAATGGCTGCAATTAAGCATAGAAATCCAGCGATGATTTTTTTCATATTTCTTTTCCCCTCTCTTTTTATTGTTCCTCCAAAATATATACAAGCTATGTATACTTCTACAAAAACTTACCAATTCCTTCCAAAAATGATAAAAAGTCAAGAAATTTATCTTGACTTTTAAACGTTACTATTTTTTCTTTCGGTATTTCTGCCGGATGAATTCTATATATTCAAGAATCTCTTCCTGAGCCTCCGGTGGCAGGCCTTCCTGGTCATCGGTGTGCGCGGCTACAGTGACGATCCTGTGGCGGCGATCGCTACGACCAAGAAGGTAATCTGTGGTTGTGTCGAAGTAATCTGCAAGTTTTTGAAGCGTTTCATTATCCGGTTGGCGCTTGCCAGTTTCATAATGATTATAGCGCTGATAATTTAAATTCAAATCAGCAGCTACTTGTTTTTGTGTTTTATTCTGTTCTGTTCTTAGCTTGATCAATCGCTCATTCAACATGCCAATCACCTAAACACATTATATTCTACAAAAAGTTGTCCCGCAATTTTATCAACAAATCGTAGAAATGCGCTTGACAATCTACACATCGTTGATTATACTGTCCTTAGTTAATCTACACAACGTAGATATATGGGGTGATCATATGAGAACTTGGCTTAAGGAACTCCGCGGGGATCGAACCCAACTGGAGGTTGCTCAAGCCTGTGGTATTTCACTGCAAATGTATAACTTCATTGAAAACGGGCATCGTCGTCCGAGCCCCGAAGTAGCAAAGATAATTGGTGTTGAACTCGGTTTCGCATGGACAAAGTTTTATGATCAACCCGACGAACCTGCCGCAACGGCCTGAAAGGAGCACGCCCATGTCAAAACCCTATGCGGAATTGCGCGCCCTGCTGGCCCGCGACGACATAGATCAACGCTATCTTTGCGAACTCCTGAAACGCAGCCAAGGCTACATCACGCAGAGGATAACTGGCAGACGCCCTTGGGATCAGGACGACATGTACGCGCTCATGGACGTCGTTGGTGCGCCATACGAGGACCTATACAGGCTATTCCCGCCACAGGGACGGCCTCGCCCTAAGAAAGCGCAAAGGCTGCGAATTGCGAGATAGCGTCACGTGATCCAAGCGGGCGCGCGAGCCTGTAAGGGTCAACTACTTTCCTCCTTTTGCACAGGGCGCGTTGATCCCCTTTGGCGCGCCCGGTGTGGGCGGCAAGTCTGCATGAGGACAAGCTGCCCCATCTGGATACCCCATATATTACCAAAGAAAGGAGGCTCGAACATGCCAATGGTTGGCGTAAAAACGCAAACAAAAGGCATCGTACCGTGCAAGCTTGCAAGGTTGGATAAGGATATGACACAGATTGAAGCCTCGCTGGAACTCCACCTTGGATTGCGAACCTTGCAGCGATATGAGCAAGGCGACCCCATACCCCGGGATGTTAGCTGTAAGATGGCCGAGGTTTACGATGCGCCATATTTAAAGGTCAATTCCAGTAGCCCCGGAGCAGCGATGAACCTACTCACAAAGGAATTGGACGATGTGCTTGATCGCTGCAAGGAATTACGGGCTATAACCTGCGACGACGAGATTAGCGGGGAAGAAAGGCCGCGGTTTGAGCAGATTCGCCCCGAGTTAATTGAGTTGGCGGTTGCTGTAATATCGCTGGCGAATATGGTGTGAAAGGAGGCGACGACGTGCCCCATGTACGCGCGCTCACGAATCCGCCCATGAAACCCACAAGAAGCCTATACGAGGCTATCAACGACAGGGAGGGAGGCAAATTCGGGCATGCTCAATGCCGGGCGTGCGGGATGATCGTCACGCGATGCCGGAACAAATATTGCAGCGCACGGCCCATGAAGTGGCTGGACGAGGCGGAAAAGAGGGACAAGGCCTATGGATAAAACCTGTTTTGCGTATAGCGAAAAAGCCGTATGCACGGTGCTTACGGCCAAGCGGTGCCAGGGTTGCGAATGCTCGTTTTTCAAAACGCCCGAGAAAGCAGAGGAATCCCGCAAAAGGGCGAATCGACGGCTGGCTTCCTTGGACGCGACAACGCAGGCGCATATCGCAGAGACCTATTACAACGGGAAAATGCCGTGGCTGAAAGGAGTGAACAAGGCATGATCAAAAAGCGATGCGCCGTTTGTGGATACACGGCACGCATGCCTGAAAATGACGAAAAATGCTTCCGCTGCGGGAATATGACGATGATGTCCGCAGAGGACGAAAAGCGTGTGCGTCGGTATCCCGCTGATGCTGGTGTTTATGCGGTGGGCCACCAAAACGAGCAAAGGCCGCGCTGGAGAGACGCGACCAATGCAAACTGAAAGAGTAACAAAAACACCGGCGCCTGTCAATCAATGGGCGCCCAATGGGAGGAAATATGGTAATTATTCGGAGTCAGAGCAAGTGCGTCCTGGGTAAATTTCGTACTGTGAGCATATGCAGCAAAGAACGGGCTGATGGATTTGAAATGGGAGGATTCACGAGCGGCGATGACGATCCCTTTGTCCTGGGAAAATACAAATCCACTGAGCGATGCATCGAAATCCTGGACGAAATACAGGCGCACGTCGAAACAACCGGGAGCGGCATTGTTTATCAGATGCCCGCAGAATAGGAGGACGACATGAACCTGTTAGAAAGGAGGAAGACCAGTGCCTGAAAACATTCACAAATGCCCGGCAATGCCGGAAGACGAAAGGTTGCTTATCACGGGCAATGAAGTCTGGAAGCTCATCTATGTGACTGGAAAGCGCGGACTGCTGAAGAAGGTGGATTATGTCTGTTGCCCGTATTGCAGCTGTCTGCTGAAGGAGAGGATCGCATGAGTATAATTGTGCAGCTTGGAGTGGCCTGCATAGGCGCGGGTATCCTGTATTTGCTGCTGGAGCGGACATCCAAAAAGCGCAAAGGCCGCGTTGCAGCGCGACCAATGCAGAAACCCGGACTAACTTACCTAAAGGATATACCCAAACGGAAATGGTGTCAAGGCGCGCGGGGTGACCTGCGCGTCCTGGGAGAGGAGGATTTTCATTGACCCTTGATTTCAACTACAAAACGGAAACCAAGACATGCTACCGGTTTGAGACCGGTGAACGCCCTGAACAAATGACCTTGTATCTGAAAAAGAAACTGGTAGATGAAGCGGGGATTGACCCCAAGCAGGGGATCACCGTCACGATCGAACAGCAGAAGGAGGATTAAATAATGAAGCTGCAAATGACCATCACTGTCGACCTTGAACAAGCGCAGCAGGTGATCAACCTGCTTAAACCCCCCGTCGGGGCGCTCAATCCCGAAATAGAAACCGCACTGCCGATGCCGGACGACATCACCGGCCATACATCCGAAGAGGTGGTGGCTCAGACGCCCGTGCCTCAGACTCCGCCTGCAGCTGTACCGGTCGCTGCAGCCGCGCCGTTGCCTACAACAGCGCCGACGTACACGCAGGAGCAGATCGCCCTGGCTGCCGCGCAGATCATGGACGCGGGGCGGCAAACGGATCTTATTCAGTTGCTGGGCAGCTTCGGTGTGCAGGCAGTGACCCAGCTGCCCGCGGAGCAGTACGGAGCTTTCGCGACATCCCTGCGCAGTATGGGGGCGCGGATATGAATGCAACCGCTATACCCGTCGCACAGGAACCGGAACGCGAGCACGCGCTGTTGTCGGCGTCGGGGGCGCATAAGTGGCTACACTGCCCCCCATCCGCCCGGCTGGAGGATATGCTGCCCGATCAGACCAGTGTATACGCCGAAGAGGGCCGTCTGGCACACGCGATCGCTGAGTTGAGGCTTCGGAAACTCTACATAGAACCGATGGGGCCGCGGAAGTTCAACGCTGCGCTGAAGCAGTTGCAGGCGGACCCGCTCTATCAGGACGAAATGTTGCGATACACCGACACTTACGTGGAATACGTACAGCGCGTCGTCCACTCCTACACCCAGCCACCGCATATCGTGGTCGAAAAGCAGCTGAACTACTCCGATTATGCCCCCGAAGGCTTCGGCACCGGAGACTGCATCATCATCGGCGGGCACGCGCTGCATATCATTGACTTCAAATACGGCAAGGGCGTCTCGGTATCCGCCGAAAGCAACCCGCAGATGGGACTCTATGCTCTCGGCGCGCTAAAAGAATACGCGCTGGTCTATGACATCGATGTCGTGACCATGGCCATCATACAGCCGCGTCTGGATAACATCAGCGAGCACCTGACGACCGCCGACGATCTGCGCGCATGGGGCGAAAGCATCAAGCCAGCCGCACAGCAGGCCTACAATGGTGAGGGCGAATTCTGCGCCGGCGAGTGGTGCCGGTTCTGCCGCGCAAAGGCGCAATGCCGTGCACAGGCAGATACGCACCTCGCGCTGGAAGTTTTCGGGGGGAAACTACCCCCGCTGCTGACCAACAAAGAGGTGGGCGATATCCTTGTCCGTGCCCGTAACCTGCAGGCATGGGTGTCGAGCCTTGAGGACTACGCCTTGAGCGAGCTGCTCAAGGGCGAAGAGATCCCCGGCTGGAAGGCCGTGGAAGGCCGGAGTACCCGGCAGTTCATCAACACCGATGAAGCGTTTGCGGCTCTTGTAGCCGCCGGATACGATGAAGCGCTGCTGTACGAACGGAAACCGATCACCCTGACAAGCGTCGAGAAGCTCCTTGGTAAAGCGAAATTCGACGAACTGCTGAAATCGCGCATCGAGAAACCGCCCGGCAAACCCGCGCTGGCACTTCTAAGCGACAAGCGTGAAGCGATCACTAACAAAACGACAGCCGCAGAGGCATTTGGAAAGGATGAAAACTAAATGGCAAACAAACCTACCGAAGTGACGACAGGCGAAGTCCGTATCTCGTATGAACACCTGATGAAGCCCTACGCGCCCAAGCCCGACGCCGAACCCAAATACAGCGCCACACTGCTGATCCCCAAGACCGACATCGACACGAAGCGGCGTATCGACGCCGCCATCCAGGCGGCGATCGCAGAGGGCGTCTCCAGCAAGTGGGGTGGCATCCGGCCGCCGCAGCCTCCCATACCGATCCATGATGGCGACGGCCTCCGTCCGAACGGGATCGCGTTCGGGCCCGAGTGCAAAGGCCACTGGGTCATGACCGCGTCAAGTAAACAGCCGCAGGAGATCGTCGATATCGCTATGAATCCGATCATCAACCCTACCGAAGTCTACAGCGGGATGTACGCCCGCGTGAACATCAACTTCTTTGCATACAACCAGGCCGGCAGGCGCGGTATCGGTTGCGGCCTCGGTCCTGTTCAAAAAACGCGCGATGGTGAGCCGCTGGGCGGTCGCACGACCGCGGCGGAGGTCTTCGGGAGCATGCCTCAGCAGCCATATGTACCGGCGCCGCAGTACCCCCAGCAGCAAACGGATACGCCCCCATGGCAGACTCCTGCGCAGCCGCAATATGCTCCGTCTCAAACTCAGGCGCCAGCGCAGCAGTCGCAGATCAACCCGATCACCGGGCAGCCGTATGGCGGCGTAATGGGGCTATAACATGCAACACCTGAGCATCGACATCGAAACATTCAGCAGCGTGGACATCCGGAAGGCGGGACTGTACAAATACGTACAGTCCCCCGACTTCCAGCTCCTGCTGTTCGCGTACAGTTTTGACGGCGCGACGGTGCAGGTGATAGACCTCGCTCAAGGCGGACAGATACCAGATAATGTGCTGCAGGCTCTGACAGATTCCAATGTCCTCAAGCACGCCTACAACGCGCCGTTCGAATGGTACTGCCTGAGCAAGCACTTTAATATTGCCCACCCGGAGGACTGGCTGCCGCAGTGGCGCTGCACCATGATGCACGCCCTGTACTGCGGATACCCCGCCGGGCTGGCGGCCACAGGGGAAGCCCTCGGCCTCCCTCTCGAGAAGCGGAAACTGAGCACCGGCACATCACTGATACGCACCTTCTGCGTACCCTGCACGCCCACCAAAACCAACGGCAACAGGACCCGGACGCTCCCGCACCACGAACCGGAGAAATGGAACTTGTTCAAGGAATACTGCGCGCAGGACGTGGTCACCGAGATGGAGATCGCGCGCAGGCTTGCCCCATACCAGGTGCCGGACAGCGAGCAGTGGCTGTGGGAGCTGGACCAGCGCATCAATGCCCGCGGCGTCCGCGTTGACCGCGAGCTGGTCGACGGCGCGCTATACTGCAGCGGCACCATAACCCAAGAACTCACCGCCGAAGCCGTGGCGCTGTCCGGGCTCGACAACCCCAACAGCGTGGCGCAGCTCACGAAATGGCTGGCCGACGAAGGCGAGGAAGTGGAGGACCTGCGAAAAGAAACGGTAAAGACCATGGTAAAGACCACCGACAACGAACGCATAAAGCGCATGCTGGAGATCCGGCAGGAGCTCAGTAAGACCTCTGTCAAAAAGTATGTGGCCATGCAGGAGGCTGTCGGCGACGACAGCCGCGTGCGGGGCCTGCTGCAGTTCTACGGCGCCAACCGTACCGGGCGCTGGGCTGGGCGTTTGGTGCAGGTCCAGAACCTGCCCCGTAACTACCTCAAAACGCTGGGCCTCGCCCGGGACTGCGTGCGACAGCGCAAGCTGAACCATCTCCGGGTAATTTATGGGAACGTACCTGACACGCTCTCACAGCTTATCCGCACAGCCTTCGTGCCCGCTCCGGGGCATACCTTCGTGGTGGCGGATTTCAGCGCCATCGAGGCGCGCGTGATCGCATGGCTGGCCGGGGAGCAGTGGCGACAGGACGTGTTCGCCACGCACGGCAAGATATATGAAGCTTCGGCATCCGCCATGTTCGGCGTGCCCATCGAGAAGATCAGCAAGGGCAATCCGGAATACGAGCTCCGGCAGAAAGGCAAGATCGCGGAGCTGGCTCTCGGGTATCAGGGCGCCAGCGGCGCGCTCATCGCCATGGGCGCGTTGAACATGGGCCTGACCGAAGAGGAACTGCCCGAGATCGTCCAGCGGTGGCGCCAGGCGAACAAGCGCATCGTGGACCTGTGGTACGCGATGGAGAACGCCGCGCTGGAGGTCATGCGCACCGGGTGCCCGGTAGGCCTGAAAGGCCTCATTATCGACCAGATCGGCTACCTCGAGACCAACACGCACTTCCTGACCATCCAGCTGCCCAGCGGGCGGAAACTCTACTATGCCCGGCCGTTCCTGTGCGTGAACGACCGGGGGCGCGAGGCCCTGCATTATTGGGGCGTGAACCAAGCCGGTAAGAAGTGGGAACCTATACCGACCTACGGCGGGAAGCTGGTCGAGAATGTGGTGCAGGCCATCGCCCGGGACTGCCTTGCGTGGAGCCTGGCCGCACTGAACGCCTACGGATATCAAACAGTGATGCACATCCATGATGAGCTCGTATTGGAAGTGGAAAGCAGCCATGCTGAGCAGGCTTTGGGCCATGTGCGCGCCGTTATGGGTCAGCCCATATCCTGGGCGCGGGGATTGCTGCTCAAGGCAGACGGGTTCATAACTGATTTTTATAAGAAGGAGTAAAAGCTATGCAAACCAAAGGTGAAGCGATGATCCTGGGGATCGATAAGATTCGTGAAGGATTGGAACTGATTTCGAAATTAGGGGATAAGCAGGACCTCGTTAAATTGCTCGTTAGTTCGCCGACGGCTGCAATGCGGCTAAAGGACCTCATGAGAAACAATCGAGTTTTTCAAACCATGACGGTGTCCCTGGTTTCGGCCAAGAATAGCCGTCTCGCCAGTGAAACGGTCGATAAAGTCATTACGGATTTTCTGGACGTGCTTTTTGACTTGTCACGACCGTACAAGGAATATACCGAAGACCCCGAAGAAGCGGTAGAAACAACAGTAGAGGAGTAACCCTCCATGAATCACGATCGATTAATCATGATCAGCGCTGCCGGTAGCCGCAAAGCCACACGCTGGCCGACCCAAAGCCTCATGGGGTCCGAGCTGGCGGAACGGCTGAAAACGCCCGTGCGCGGCTCCGAAACGTTGGAGCAGTACCTCAGCCTGCCCCGTGCCAGGCAGGACGAACTGAAGGACGTTGGTGGATTCGTGGCCGGAGCCATTGCCGGGGGCGGCCGGCGCAAGGCCAGCGCCATCCAGGGCCGCGACGTGGTCACGCTGGACCTCGATAATATCCCGGCGGGCGGCACCCAGGACGTGCTGCGGCGCGTGGACGGCCTCGGCTGCTGGTACTGCGTATACTCCACCCGCAAGCACGAGGAGGCCGCGCCAAGGCTCCGAGTGATGGCGTTACTGGACCGGACGGTCACCGCAGACGAGTATGAACCCATCGCGCGGATGCTGGCCAAACACATCGGTATGGAGCTGTGCGACCCGTCCACCTTCGAGGCTTCCCGGCTGATGTACTGGCCCAGTTGCTGCGCGGACAGCCAATACATTTATGTGGTGGGCGACAAGCCCATGCTGTCGGCCGACGGAATGTTGGGCCTGTACACCGACTGGCGTAACGTGGCCGAATGGCCGGAGGTGCCCGGCGCGCAGCAGGCTCGTGCCAAACACGCTGAAAAGCAGGCAGATCCGCTGACCAAGGCCGGTATCGTTGGCGCCTTCTGCAGGGTATACGACATCTATCGAGCCATGGATACATTCCTGCCCGGCGTGTACGAGCCTACCGACACCCCAGGACGGTATACCTTCACCGGGGGGAGTACGACCGGCGGCGCGGTGATCTACGACAACGGCCTGTTCCTCTACTCCCACCATGCAACAGATCCCTGCAGCGGAAAACTGGTGAACTCTTTCGACCTGGTACGGCTGCATAAATTCGCTGAGCTGGACGATGACACCAAACCGGATACGCCGGTCAATAAGCTGCCCTCATACGCCGCCATGTGCGAGCTGGCGGTGTCCGACCCGCAGGTGACCACGCTGCTCAACCAGGAGCGGTACCAGCGGGCCACGGAGGCATTTGAGACGCCGGTGGATCATGACCCGAACTGGATGAGCAAGCTGGCCATCAGTGCGACCACCGGCGCGCCGGCCAAAACGGCCAACAACGTGCTGGTGGTGCTGGAGAATGACCCGCAGCTCAAAGGCAGGGTGGCGATGGACACCTTCAGCGAAGCCATCGTGGGCACCGCGCCCCTGCCCTGGGAGCCACGGTCCAAGGAGGCGGGGCGCTTCCGATGGACCGATGACGACGACGCCGGCCTGCGCATGTATATGGAAAGGTTCCTCGGCTTCAGGGCCCGCGAGGCCGTCCAGGACGCCCTGGTGCAGGCTGCGGCGCGCAACCAGTTCAATCCTGTGGTAGAGTACCTGCAAGCGCTCCAATGGGATGGTACGCCACGGCTGGATACGCTGTACATCGACTACCTGGGCGCTGAGGAGCATCCGTACACCCGCGCGGTGACACGTAAGGCCTTCGTAGCCGCGGTGGCAAGGGCAATGCATCCCGGGATCAAATTTGACACTATGACCGTAATCTGCGGCCGCCAGGGCATCGGTAAATCAACGTTGTTTGCCAGGATGGGACTGCAATGGTTCTCGGACAGCATCAAGACATTCGAAGGGAAAGAGGCCGCAGAGCTGCTGCAAGGCGTGTGGATCGTGGAAATGGGCGAGCTGGAGGCATACAGCAAGACCGACGTCCGCGCGGTCAAGTCCTTCCTCAGCAAGTGCGACGACCAGTACCGCGCAGCTTATGCCCGAAAAACTGAAAAGCATCTAAGGCGCTGCGTGTTCTTCGGTACCACCAACGACCACGATTACCTGAAAGATACGACCGGGAACCGCCGCTTCTGGCCGGTGGACGCCGAGGTACAGCCACCCACGCGATCCATCTTCAGGGATGTCGATGAAGCCACCGTAGGACAGATATGGGCTGAAGCCGTGATGCGGTGGCAATTAGGGGAGCCCCTCTATCTGCCGCCTGAGTTGGAAGCAGAAGCGGAACGCAGGCGTGAGCAGCACCTGGACAGAGACCCCCTGCAGGGGCAGATAGAGGACTTTTTGGACCGTCCTGTGCCTGAAGATTGGCAGAATTGGGACATCCAACGCCGACGTATGTTCTGGAGCGACCCCCGGGCCGGCAACAGCCTGAATCTGGCACCACGCGACCGGGTCTGTGCTATGGAGATATGGCGGGAATGCCTCGGGGATCCGCGCACCATGTCCAAGGCAGACGCCCACAGGATCAATGCGATACTGGAGGCGCTGCCGGACTGGGAGCGGGTGTCGACAGCACGGTTCGGGCCCGAGTACGGCACCCAAAAAGGCTTCCGAAGATGTAAACCAAAAGCTAAAAGTCAGGCGAAAATCGTGAATTTTGGTTTACAAGATGGTTTACACCTTTGTAAACCAAGTAAACCAAAAAACGATGAAAGTTTACAGGATGGTTTACGCTGAAATGCCCTAAACAAAAGGATTATAGGTATTTGTAAACTATGTAAACCATCTTTATATAAACAAAATATAAATAGGTAAATAGACAATATACAATAACACCTAATATTACCTAATAGCCTAATGGGATAAATATACGCGCGCGAGGGTTTGCATGGTTTACGCGCCGGAAAGGATGGGTCGTGTGAGAGAAAAAGACGTCGAGAGACATTTGCGTGACAAGGTCAAAGCCGCGGGAGGCCGCGCCTATAAATTCGTCTCCCCCGGGAACGACGGGGTGCCTGACCGGATAGTGGTGCTGCCCGGGGGGCGGGTTTACTTCGTGGAACTGAAGGCGCCGGGCAAAAAGCCGTCATCGCAGCAGGAGCTTCAGATCGGGCGGCTGCTGGATCTGGGCTGCAACGTGCATGTGATAGACACCAAAGAAAAGGTCGACGCATTCATGGCGGGAGGAGGTGATGCCCTATGAAATTTAAGCCGCACGCTTATCAGGTGCACTGCATTAATCGTGTTATCACGGATACCGCACTGGGCCTGTTTTTAGCGATGGGCTTGGGTTGACCAGGTAAAACGGCAATCGTTCTGACCGCGGTGAACGACCTGAAGTACAACCGCTTCCAGGCGGCCAAGGTGCTGGTCATCGCGCCGAAGAAAGTGGCGGAAACGACGTGGAGCAAGGAGGCTGCGAAGTGGGACCACCTTCGGCATCTACGGGTGGTGACGGTGCTGGGCACGGCCGCGAAACGAATCCGCGCGCTGAACGCCCCAGGGGATGTGTACGTGATTAACCGGGAGAACGTCCCTTGGCTGGTCGAATATTACCGTAACGCATGGCCGTTTGACATGGTGGTGGTTGACGAATCGAGCAGCTTCAAGAACCACCAGGCGAAGCGGTTCAAGGCTCTCACGTGGGTGCGACCGCACATCCGGCGCATCGTGATCCTGACCGGCACACCGGCGCCCAATGGGCTGATAGACCTATGGGCGCAGGTGTACCTCCTTGACCAGGGCGCGCGCCTGGGCCGGCGGATCGGGCAGTTCCGGGAGCGGTACTTCGACCCGGACAAGCGCAACGCGCAGCAGGTCTTCAGCTACGCGCCCAAGCCCGGCGCCGACGAAGTGATTCGGCGTCTGATCGGGGACATCTGCATCAGCATGCGGGCCGAGGACTATTTGGAGCTGCCCGACTGCATCACGGTGGACGTGCCGGTGGCGCTTGACACGAAAGCCCAGGCGGCGTACACGAAGCTGGAGAGGGAGATGCTGCTGGAGGTGGACGAGAACACCATTGACGCCGGCTCGGCGGCGGTGCTGGCCACCAAACTGCTGCAGCTGTGCAACGGCGCCGTGTATGACGGGGAGCGGAGCGTGGTGGAAATTCACCGGTGCAAGATCGAGGCGTTCATGGAGCTGCTGGAAGGGCTGAACGGCCAGCCGGCGCTGGTGTTTTACAGTTTCCAGCATGACCGGGACCGGCTGAAGAAGGCCCTGGCCACGACCGGCCTGCAGGTGCGCGAGCTGAAGACCCCACAGGATGAAGCGGACTGGAACGCCCGGCAGATCGATATCCTGCTGGCGCATCCGGCAAGCGCGGCCTATGGGCTTAACCTGCAGGATGGTGGCAATCACGTGATATGGTTCGGGCTGAACTGGTCGTTGGAATTGTACCAGCAGGCCAACAAGCGGCTGCACCGGCAGGGCCAGACCGAGAAGGTTATCATACACCGGCTGGTCGTGGAGGGTGGCCTGGATGAGGATGTGACTGGGGCGCTGGAGGGCAAACGCGCCACGCAGGACGCGCTGATCGACGCGTTGCGGGTGCGTATCAGCAAGGCGAAGGAGGGGCGTAACGGTGCGGCATAAACACGACGAAGGCAAGCCACGCCTCAGTCTGGTACCGCCAGGACTGATTGAGGCGGTGGGCATCGTGAGGACCTATGGCACGGCTAAGTACGGAGATCCCGACGGATGGAGGCAGGTGGAGTCGGAGCGGTATAGGGATGCGCTGATGCGGCATGTGGTTGCATGGCTACGGGATCCGGCCAGTGTGGATGAGGAGAGCGGACTGCCGTACCTGTGGCACATAGCCTGCAACGTGGCATTTTTGATTGAGATGGATACGGATAACAGAGAATGACGGTTTCGAAGGGAGGAGGTAAGCGAGAGATGATTGGACAAGCAACGCTCACGAAAAAGCAGGTGCTGGAAGGACTGAAAAGTCTTATCGACGACCGAAAGTCTTTTGTAACTGGGAAAGGCCCCGAGGAGATATTCCTGCACGATATTGCGGTGCTCGAGGCCGCGCACAGGATAGTTAATAGCGCTCAGGGTCACCCCAAAGGTGAATGGCTCAAGATACGTGACGATTACGGGCATCATTACGTCGGGCAATGTTCGCGATGCGGCTGCGAGCCGCTTAGACCTTTTGGCAGGAGCACGTATAATTTCTGCCCGAATTGCGGGGCGGACATGCGCAAGTAAAAAGGCGCCTTCCCGGCACCTTGGATAATATTCCTGCAAGGATATTATACCAGATATTGGGATTGGGGGCAACGCTATTGAACAGAGATACGGACGGTGATGATGTGAGCAACAAAGCGGGTTCTGCAAGGGCGATATGCCCGTATTACATCACAGAAACAGGGCAGAGCATCACCTGTGAGGGGCTTATCCCAGGCACAGATACAATGGTACGCTTCGAGACGGTCGAACGCAAAGAGACGTACCAGCGCATGCATTGTGAGGTATACGAGTATGAGCATTGCTGTCCAATGGCGGAGGTGCTCGCATGGAAGTACGAGAACGAGGATGAGGAGGAGGCGTAGGGATGATTAACGAACTCGAAAAGGCACTGAAAGAGGACAAGAAGAGGGCGGCAATATTGCTACGTGTCGGCATGGCAAACGTGCGTCTGGATGAACTGAGGCTTAAAAAGATTGATGTGGCGGCCTTAAATCAGTCGATCAACGAAGATATTCCGTTCCTCGTTGACAAATACGACGAACTCAAAGCCGAGAACGAACATTTACGGGCAGAACGGGATGCAGAAGAACCAGGGATCACGTTTAAGGGGAAAAGCAGTACCGAACGGTTTGGAAGGGGTATAGGGATGGAGAAATATGCGATACATAAGTGCAAGGACATGCCGCATGATGTATGGTACATGACTTGCAGGGGTAGGGCGTTCGTTGTGCCGTTGCCGATCGATGAAGAAAGCCCGATTCAGCGTGAGCGGTTTTACCGCGTGAGTGAAACTGATGCGAAGTATTGCCGGTATTGCGGTGAGCGCTTAATATCCGGTGATCCTCCCGGGGTATGATCCGGAGAACCCACAGTAATTATGGCAAAGAAAAGGGCCTAGCGGGGAGAAATATCTTCCCGCTTTTTTTATACTTGTGGTGGAGGTGCTTGTGGTGTGGCCGAGATTGATTGGGCGATGCTCGAAACCGAATATGCAACAACGTCCATATCGTACCGGAAATTAGCGGCGAAACATGGCATCTCATTCAACACGCTAAAGGATCATGCGGTACAAGGTAAGTGGACGGATGCTAGGAAGCGTTATAACAAAAAGCGCGCTAAACTAACACAACAAAAGATGGCCGCTAAAGAGGCTTCCGTGTGCGCGAAGCAGTTGCGCAGGGTGGCAAAGTCAGCAGAAACTGCCACGATTATGATCGAGCGTATGATGGCGGACGCCGAGCAGTTTAAACGGCACATCATTACCGAGGGGCTTGGGAGGGGCGCGACAGCAGTTGAGGAACGCATTTATGAGAAATATGACACCAAAGCCCTCAAAGAGTTTACCGGTGCGCTGAAGGACCTTGTGACCGTGATCCGCAACGTGAACAACCTCCCGACCGTGCAAGAACAATCCGCTATGGATATAGCAATCGAGCGTTTGCGGCTCGAAGAGCAGAAGGTCAATGCAAACGACGAAGACAAGGATGAAACGGGCGTTGTTGTAATTGCGCCCGTGCTAGAGGATGAGGACGATGTTGACAGCAGCTCAAACGAATAGGTGCAGAACAGGCAAGACTCCGCGTGTGATATGGACGCCGCAGCCGAAGCAGGCGCTATTCCAGCAGAGGCCGGAGTATGAGGCCCTGTATGGCGGTGCAGCAGGCGGCGGCAAGAGCGATGCGCTTCTTGCCGAGGCACTACGACAGGTGCATATCCCTTATTACAGAGCAATCATTTTCCGCAAGACATATCCTCAGCTCTCCGAGATCATAGACCGCAGCAAGGACATATACAAGCCTTCGTTCCCTCGGGCGCGCTACAACCATTCGGAACACTTCTGGACGTTCCCGAGCGGCGCAAAGATATTCTTCGGCAACATGCAGCACGTAAACGATCGTACAAACTATCAGGGCAAGCGGTTTGATTTTGTGGCATTCGACGAGTTGACGCATTTTACATGGGATGAGTACAGTTACATGATGTCGCGTAATCGTCCAGGCGGACCGGGGACCCGCGTTTATATCCGATCAACCACAAACCCGGGCGGGATCGGGCACGGATGGGTTATGGATAGGTTTATCAGCGTTGCGCCGCCCATGACACCGGTAACCGGCGAGTATGACATCATCACGCCGAAAGGAAAGACTATCACCCTCATACGCAAGCGCATATTCATCCCGGCGACTGTGTTTGATAATCCTGCGATGTTGGACAACGACCCCAACTATCTTGCCAACCTTGCCATGATGCCCGAGGCGGAAAAGGAAGCCCTGTTATATGGTTCGTGGGATTCATTCAGAGGGCAGGCGTTCAGGGAATGGCGTAATGATCCTGCACACTATGACGATCAACGCTGGACGCACGTAATCAAGCCTTTCAAGATTCCAAAGCATTGGCTCGTATACAGGGCGTTCGACTTCGGTTATGCAAAGCCCTTTTCTGTTGGTTGGTATGCTGTTGATACAGACGGCGTTGTCTATCGAATTGCTGAGTACTATGGCTGCACGGGCACGCCCAACGCTGGCATAGAGATGTATCCGGCAGAGATTGCCGCCAACATAAAGCGTATCGAGGCCGAGAACGAGAACCTAAAAGGCCGGAAAATATCTGGCGTGGCCGATCCATCGATATTCGACGAGAGCAGAGGCCAATCTGTTTCCGCGCAAATGGAGAGATCGCCTAACTTTGTACACTGGAGTCCTGCAGACAACACACGCATTGCCGGAAAGATGCAACTCCATTACAGGCTTGCATTTGACCGTGAAGGTAAGCCCATGTTTCAGGTCTTCTCCACATGCAAGCATTTTATTCGTACTATCCCCACGTTGGTATACGATACAAAACATGTCGAGGACATCGACACGAATCAGGAAGATCACATCTACGACGAGTGCCGGTATGCACTCATGGAGCGAATGATAGCGCCGCGCATGAATGTATCGCAGAAGCCGCCAGAGGAGGACCCGCTCAACTTGTGGGTAGACACACACACCAACGACAAATACGCATTTTTCAGGCGATAAGGAGGACACGCGTATGGCAAGGAAACCGAAAGACCCGCAGGCTGCGCTCGGTAATGGTGTTATGACAGAGCAAACCGAAGAACAGTTCGTTGGCCGCATCGGACCCATCGGCGAACAGCAGGTCAAGAAGGCCGAGGAAACGCTGATGAAGTACAAGGATGGCAAGACGGCGCTCGATAAACGTATCGTTGAGAACGAGCGATGGTTTAAACTTCAGCACTGGGAAATGCTGCGTAAAGCAAACCCCAATCCCGGCGACCCGGAGCCTTCGTCCGCGTGGCTGCTTAACGCCATTCTGAATAAACATGCCGACGTCATGGACAACTTCCCCGAACCTGCCGTTCTTCCTCGGGAAGAAGGAGACAAGACGGATGCAGAGTTGCTAACTTCTATACTGCCTGTAGTCCTTGAGCAGAACGAATACGAGCAAACGTACAGCGACGTATGGTGGTATAAGCTAAAGTCGGGTACGGGAGTTACAGGCGTATTCTGGAACAAAAACAAACTCAATGGATTAGGCGACATTGACATACGCAAGATAGATATTCTCAACTTGTTCTGGGAGCCAGGCATTACAAATATCCAGCGATCCCGTAACCTGTTCCATGTTGATCTGATTGACCGTGATTTAATCGAGCAGCAATATCCGTTCCTGAAGGATAAGCTCACATCCCCCACGATCGAAACAACAAAATACATACACGATGACACTATTGACACCAGCGATAAGACAGCTGTTGTTGATTGGTACTACAAGGTTAACCGCGAAGGCAAGGGCATTCTGCATTTCTGTAAATTCTGCAATGGGCAGGTGTTGTATGCCAGCGAGAACGACCCCATGTACGCAGAGCGCGGATTCTACGACCATGGAAGATACCCGTTTGATTTTGACACGCTGTTCCCGGAAGAAGCTTCACCGGCAGGATTCGGCATGATTGACATCGGTAAAAGTCCTCAGATTTACGTGGATAAGCTGGATCAACAAATACTTAAAACGGCGGTTAAAGCAGCCAGAAGACGACCTATACTTCGCGGGGATGGCAACATTAACGAGAAGGAATTTACTGACCTTACGGCAGATGTAATTCATGTTAACGGAGGGGATTTAACCAGAGATATCATGTATGAACCGCAGCCAGAATTGCCCCCGATCGTAGAGAACATCAGGCTGAACAAGGTTGAGGAGCTGAAGGAAACGACGGGGAACCGCGATTTCTCGCAGGGAGGTACGTCGTCAAACGTCACAGCGGCATCCGCGATAGCGGCCTTGCAAGAAGCAGGAAGTAAGCTATCCCGTGACATGATCGGCAGCTCATATCGTTCTCATGCTCGGATATGTTATTTCTGCATTGAACTCATGCGGCAGTTCTATCGGGAGGATCGTTATTTTCGAGTAACCGGCAAAATGGGCGAAATGACCTTCCAGGCGTTCAACGGACAGCAGATAGCCGCAAAACCGCAGGGCAGCGATTTTGGACTTGATATGGGATACCGCGTACCTGTATTCGACATTAAAGTGAAGTCGCAAAAGAGCAGCCCGTTTTCCACGGTAGCGCAGAACGAACGCGCAAAAGAAATGTTTGGTATGGGTTTCTTCAATCCCGAGATGGCGGACCAAGCCCTGGCCTGCCTGGAGATCATGCAGTTTGAGAACATTGAAACAGTCCGGCAACGGATTGCGCAGAATGGAACGCTGTTTCAGAAATTGCAGCAGCTTACGCCGCTTGTGTTGGCTTTGGCGCAGCAACTTGATGCGTTACAGGGCACGCAGTATACGCCGCAGATAGCGCAGATACTCGGGATGCAGGCGCAGACCGTTGCACCCGCCGCCCAAGGCGGAGCTGAAGCGCAGGTTAACCCGCTGGGAGAAATGATGAACACAGTCAGAAATTCCACGGCAGGCGCGGCACGGGCGCGCGCGGCACGCTATTCTACGCCGGAATAAGGAGGATGGCATATGACTACAGCAACATTTAAGCAGCACGGCGATGTATTCCGAATCCAGATCGAGGGGCACGCCGACTATAACCCAGGGCAGGACATCATATGCGCATCATGCTCGACGCTGGCATATACCCTATTGCAATGCCTCAAAGCGGAGCAGGAAAGCAATAACTTCATCGTATTCGACCACGATATCAAGGAGGGCGTAGGAAGTTACTACGTGAAGATGAGGCCGTTACAACGTGCAATCGGATACATAGAGGTTATGGTTAATACAATCGCGTCCGGATTCGCGCTCCTTGCGCACAAATATCCGAATCATGTCAAATTCATTTATCATAATTCATAAACCCGATAATCCATACCCACAAACGAGGGGGAGCATTCAGCTCCCCCTTTGTTTTATGCTTTTTTTAGGCTCAAGCTTTGACCTGGGAAAGACCTGCATGACACTTCGGAAAGACGATGAGGAGATGAAACCATGAGTATTTTCAAGAAGGTGTATTGCGACCTAAATCTTAGACTGTTCGACGGCGGGGAAGGTGGCGGCGGAGCTGCTACTGGCGCGCCCGGCAGCGCAGAAACCGGAACAGACGCGCCCGAAGGGGCAACAGATTCCGGTAGAAAAACAAAAGCCGAGAAAAACCCGTTAGCTAAAGTCGTTTACGGCAAACAGGAAGGAAGCAATACCGAACCAGCCGCAAAGGAAGAACCTGCCAAGACCGAACCGGACACAAAGACCGGGCCAATCGCTGATGCTGATGCGGACGCAGCCAGAAAAGCAGAATTTGACCGGCTGATTAACGGGGACTACAAGGACCTGTACACGGAACGCACGCAAAAGATGATCAACGAGCGGTTTAAGCAAACGAAGCAGCTCGAAGCCCAATCCGAAGCGCTTGCCCCTGTACTGGACATGCTGGCGCAGAAATATGGCGTAGACGCAAAGGACGTTAAAGCCCTTTCCAATGCCATTCAGGAGGACGACAGCTACTACGAGCAAGAGGCGTATGATCGCGGGCTAACCGTGGACCAGCTCAAGCAGATGAAGAAGCTCGAGCGTGAGAACGCAGAGTTTAGACGGGTTATGGAAGAACGGTCTAAGGCAGAAGAAGCGAACCGGATCATGTCCACGTGGTACGAGCAGGCCGAGCAAACGAAGGGGGTTTACCCAGGGTTTGATCTTGAGGTCGAATGCAAGAACGAGGCCACGGGAGAAAGGTTCGTTTCACTACTCAGGAGCGGCGTGGATGTAAAAACCGCATACGAGGTCATCCACAAGGACGACTTAATAGGCGGCGCGATGCAGTATACCGCGCAGCAGGTGGCGCAAAAAGTCACCAACGATATCCGGGCGCGTGGGATGCGCCCTGCCGAGAATGGCACGTCCGGAAATGCGGCTGCTGCAATCGTGAAGTCAGACCCAAGTAAGTTCACAAGGCAAGACCGCGAAGAAATTTCGCGGCGAGTGCAACGGGGAGAACGCATTGTGTTGTAGTTCTCCCGAGAAAGGAGAACAAAATGCTTAATAAAGCAGCTTATAACAAACTGGCGTTAACAACGTTCTATGTGGCGCTAAATCTGCGTCTGTTCGATACGCAGACCACGCTTCTTAACACCGTGGGGAACGATCTGTCCCCCGAAATGAAAACCTATTACCATGATAGGTTGATCGACAACGCGGAACCCAAGCTCGTGCATGACCAATTCGGTGACAAATACCCCATCCCGAAGAATGGCGGTAAAACCATCGAGTTCCGCAAGTACAGCCCGCTGGCCAAAGCCCTGACGAAACTCGTTGAAGGCGTCACTCCTGTCGGTAACAAACTCAACGTGACTACGATCACGGCGACGGTTGACCAGTATGGCGACTACATCCAGATTTCCGACATGCTGGAGCTCACGGCCATTGACCGCAACCTTGAGCAGTCCACCAAACTACTCGGTTCGCAGTCTGGCCGTACCTTGGACACCGTGACACGTGAAGTCCTTCACGGTGGCACGAACAAGTTTTTTGTCCCTTCCGTTGCTGCCGACGGCACGGAAACGGAAATTCTTCTCCGGTCCAGCATCACCACGCTTTGCTTGCTGCGTCCCGAGGACGTTAAATATGCGATAGCAAAGCTAAAGAGGATGAACGCTGAACCCATCAACGGCAGCTTTGTAGGCATTATCCACCCTGACGTGTCCTGTGACATACAGAACAACAACGAGTGGGTTGACATGCACAAGTATGCGCGTCCAGAGAACATCTACGACGGTGAGATCGGCAAGATTGGCGGCTGCCGCTTCGTAGAAACCACCGAGGCGAAGATCATCGGTCCTGCAGATATGTTGGGAATCTCGGGCTACAACCGCACCACGGTTAGCGCACAGGTTTCCAGCGCGCCCGACGTATATCCCGTTGATGTGTTTACCGTCGCGCAGGCCGCGGCGATTAACGCGGCGATTGGCGCCGGAACCGTGTACAAGCTGTACATTGATGGCACAGAGCGCACGGTTGCGTCCGTCGTAGGCGGCGCGCTTGCTACCTGTAAGATTGTGCTGACCGAATCTATCAGTGTCGCGGCCGGTAAAACCATTTGCGGAACTGGTGCAGGGGCTGATGGTACGGCCGTATACTCCACGCTTTTCCTCGGCGCGTTCGCCTATGGCGTAACCGACATTGAGGGCATGGGCTTGCAGCACATCGTCAAGCAACTCGGCTCTGCCGGTACTGCTGACCCGTTGAACCAACGCGCAACGTCTGGTTGGAAGGCTACCAAGGTAGCCGAGAGGCTCGTAGAGGAATACATGATCCGCGCAGAGCATTCCTCGAAGAAGTTCGGCAGGGTTGCCGTGAGCAACTAAGCATACGCGGGGAGGGGCTTCGCTGCCTCTCCCTGTTAATCATTAAGGGGGTTTATGTATGACTACCAAGAAACCTGACGAATTGGCAAATGTTGATGCGAATCCGGCAGCAGAGGAAACTGCACCCATAGATCCTGCGAATGATCCGCGCCGTCCGGTACAGATCAAACTGTTCAAGGATAATGACAAATACAAAGAGGCATTGTATGTCAACATCAACGACTACAATGCGCTGATTCCACGTGGACAGGTCGTTACTGTTCCGTATTACGTTAAGATGCACATTGAGGAGATGCTGGCGCAGGATCAGGCGACTGCCAGTATGATTGCGGAACTTGTTGACGAGTTCGAAGGCAGGAAAGACTTTTTAACCTGACATTAAGGGAGCCTAGCTCCCTGCATGCCGCCTATGAGTATGGCCGGTGCAACTCCGGCGGGCAGCGATAGGAGGGGATCATAATGCCGAATTTACTTATATTGTTCATTACGGTCCTAACCGTTTCGATTTTAGCGTTTGAAAGGGGCAGATGGGTATGACGATGCAAGAAGCAATCGACCGGATTGCAGCGCTCAAGCCGCACCAGTTCACCGACACGCAGCTCGTTCAATGGCTGTCTGACCTCGACCGGAAGGTATGGCACGAGCTTATCAGGCTACTTGAGAATACGGCCATAGCCGAGGAATACGACGAGGATGGGAACCCGATAACCGACATGCCCGAGCCTGGACCGTATGAGATGGTGGAAGGGGTTACACCCGATGTGACGCTCATCGTTCCCGAACCATATTCCGAGCTTTACCTCCACTACTTGGCCGCGCAGATCGATTATTGGAACGGCGAGATCGGGCGCTATAACAATGCTATGGCACAATACAACGCCACGTATGATAGCTTTGCGGCCGCTATAACACGGACGCACATACCGAAGCGGAACAATTACGTGAGCATATAGGAGGGCACTATGGGATATCTGCCTCCGCTATCCGAAACAAATAAAAACCGTGATGTGGTGCTTGAATTTGGCGGGTACGACCACCGGCCGCAAATATCAGAAAATGCGTTCGATGATATGGCCAACATGTCATCGTCTTTGTATCCCATACTTTCCCCTCGGGGGAAACGCGGAACGCTTACACTTCTTAGTACGCCCAATGGAATTGCAGCAAAGAGCAACCTGTTTTGGGTTGACGGCACGGCGCTGTACCATAACGGGGCGCTGGTGACCGGCCTGACGCTGCAGAACAACGCAAAGCAGTTTGTGTCCATGGGCGCGTATCTGCTGATATGGCCGGATAAGGTTTATTACAACACGGAAGACCAAACATACGGCAATCTCGGCGCAGAGATCACCATAGCCGGTGACGTTACTTGCACGCTGACCAAGCAAGACGGCACAGCATACGGTACGCCCACCGTGTCCTCGACCGCACCGGTGGATCCCGCGGATGGTGATCTGTGGCTGGATACGAGCCAGACCACGCATATTCTGAAACAGTATTCGGCCACATCCGGAACATGGGTTGCGGTTGCAACGACCTACGTGAAAATTGCCGCCGAGAACATCGGCGCGCAATTCGCGCAGTATGATGGGGTGACCATCAGCGGCCTTAATACCACGTCGCTGAACGGCGATTTCATCCTGTACGGCGCGGATGAGAACTATATCATTATCACCGGCATCATTGACCAGACAGCACAGCAGACGGGCGGGGTGACGGTCAAGCGTACTGTGCCCGACATGGATTTCCTGACCGAATCAGAAAACCGCGTGTGGGGCTGCTCATCTGAAAAACATGAGATATATGCTTGCAAGCAGGGCGATCCAAAGAACTGGCATTGTTTTATGAATGTTTCTACAGATTCATACGCCGCAACGATTGGAAGCGATGGCGATTTTACCGGTGCGGCTACATTCTTTGGTCAGGTATTGTTTTTTAAAGAGGATGTGCTGCATAAGGTGGTCGGGAGCCAGCCGTCCAATTACCAGATCACAAACATTCCATGCCGGGGTGTCGAGAAGGGCAGCGAAAAGAGCCTGGCCATCGTCAATGAACGGCTGTATTACAAGGCGCGCACCGCAATCTGCATGTACGACGGGGCGATGCCGACAGAGATTTCAGCAGCGCTCGGCGATGTTCGGTATAGAAACGGCGTCGGCGGGACCATAGGCAACAAGTATTATATCTCGATGCAGGACGCGGTCGGCACGTGGTACATGTTTGCGTTCGACGCCGTACTCGGGCTGTGGCACAAAGAGGACAATACGCACGCCCTGGGGTTTGCTACGCACGAGGGGGAGCTGTTTTACATCGACGCGGCAACCAAGAAGATCATGTCCGTAGGCGGCAGGCTTTCGGTGCACGAGGGTGGAGTTCAGTATGACGAGGTAAACGGCGAGTTGGAAGATGCTGTAGCTTGGTTTGTGGAGAGCGGAGACATCGGGATGTTTTCGCCAGACAACAAGTATGTGTCGCGCTTCCTGATCCGGCTGGAAGTTGATGTCGAGAAGGTCATTACCGTTAGTTTGAAATACGATAGCTCGGATACGTGGACCGATTACAACCTGACGGTAAAAACGCCAAAGCGCACCGTGAAGCTGCCCGTGTACACGCAGCGATACGACCATTTGCGGATGAAGATATCAGGGACAGGTGCTTGCCGTATATTCTCAATCGCAAAGACCACGGAAGCAGGTGGTGACTGATGGCTACCGTAAACATTGATCTCCCTCCGCGCATCGACATGATGACGCCCGCTGGGCAGCAGGCGATTATAAGCTACATGTACCGGCTGTCTGAAACGCTTAATAATGCGCTCAACAACCTGGACGGCCAAAACATGAGCCATAATTACCAGCAGCAGATCGACAGCCTTATGAACGTATCGGAAAAGGCGCAGGAGCTTGCCAAACTGCTCGATGACGGTGAGCTGGCAAAAACGGGCAACGTGCGCGCAATGTATGAATCCGTGCGCAATTCACTATTAAGCCAAATCGACAATGTCACGGCGTCCTTTGATGTCATCATTGAAACGCTGGACAACCAGATCAGAACATACGTCGAGGAGCATTATATCGCTGCGGACCCGGGCATGACGCTGGATGAGAAAATCTCCTCAATGATCCAGCAGACCGCCGATCAAATCCGGCTTGAGTTTGAAACGCTGGCGACGATAGACGTGGACTCGGTGAATGACTTAACGGTCAACTTTAAGACCTATATCCGGTTTAGTGAATACGGTATTGAAATCGGCAAACAAGGTGACGGCGCTTCTCCGATTGTCACGCGGATTACTAATGAGCGCCTTGAATTTGCGATTGCCGGTACGGACGTGGTGGTGGCGTACATCAGTAACGAGAAACTGCACATCAGTATGGCCGAGATTGATAAGTTGTCCATTGGCAATGAGGTGGCGGGGTATGTGGACTTCGATATGACAGCGGACGGGCTGTTTATAAGGTGGAGGTCATAAATGGCAAGGTCAACGCCTGTACATTCTGGTTACAGCATCATAAACGGCAGCGGCACCGGCCCGAACGGGTATCTCATTGACGTTTGGATAGAGTGGAAGGTGCTCGACCAGGACATTGCCGAGAACAGATCGCGCGTTTCGGCTTATTTCTATGCCGCGCTGCATACCGGTACTTCTAGTACGTGGGGAGGCTCCGGTTGCTATTCGGCTTTCTCAGTAAACGGCGTATCCGGTACGAATCTAAAAAGCAATGGTTCATTCGATTTTAGAACCACCACGCCGAATCTGTTGGGCAGTTTTGACGGATGGATCACGCACAACTCCGACGGCACGAAGTCGATTGGAATGAGCGGATCGTTTACAACGTCCTCCGATTGGATCACAGGAGGCAGCGCGTCCGGCACCGTAACGCTCCCGACGATACCGAGGGCAACGACGCCCGAAATACCAACGATGACATTAGGCGAGTCGGGTACGATTGATTTATCGTCTAGGGCGTCATCGTCGTTCACGCATACGCTCCGGTACAACATCAACGGCACGACCGGTACTATTGTTATTAAAACGTCCGTAACGTCGTATAACTGGACACCGCCTTTATCGTTAGCATCCGCTTTACCTAATGACACTTATAAAACGTCGGCATTGTATTGCGATACATATTCGGGTAGCACACTGGTTGGCACGAAAACAGTATGGTTCATACTGCAGATCCCGGCGTCCGTCGTGCCGTCGATATCAGACGTGGATTTTGCGCAGACAAGTACAAATGCAACCATAAACGGGTGGGGCTTATATGTCAAGGGATACTCGAAGGTAGACATCGATGTTACCGCGGTGGGCATATACGGCAGCACGATACAGTCGTATTATTTTGCGGTGAAGAAAGGCTCTACTACGCTTTTCAGCACAACACAGGCGGGCGCGGGGTGGGTGTCAGGGATTCTTGCGTCGTCCGGGTCCGATTTTACTGTGTACGTGAAGGTGACTGATTCCAGGGGACGGCAGGCCACATACACGTCCGGCGCGTTCACTGTCTATGATTACAGCGCGCCAAGCGTCAGCCTGATTGACGTGTTCCGGTGCCTGGGCACAGGCGTAAAAGACCTTGTTAACGGCACCTATATTTCTGCGAAATGCACATTTTCGTATTCGTCGGTGAACGGGAACAACACGATTACGAAAAAGATAGAGTACCGCAAGGTGGGCGACGCTTCTTGGACGATGGGACAGGACAATCCGGCGAACGATACAGCATATGTATTCGGCGGCGGTTTGATAGGTGTGCCTTACTCTTATGAGGTGCGGTTCACCGTAGATGATGCTGTGACGAGCGCCGTTCTGTTTACCGTTCTTGTGCGTCCGGGGCTGACAGCTATTCATATACGGCCTGGCGGCGCAGGCGTTGGCATAGGCGGCGCCGCGGATGCTGACGAGTTTCAGGTGTATATGGCATCCGTATTTAAAAACAGCCTGAAAGTCGGAGCAAACGATGTCTGGCATGCAGGGAATTTAAGCGTGGAGATAGGCTCATGCACGCTCACACTATACGGTTCTACGACTGCTGGAACCCCAACATACAACACCCGTTCGGGGTATTATGTCAGAATTGGGGTATTCGTGTTTGTGTGGTATTGGATAAACTGCTCTGGATTGGGTGGTGCAACAGGTGAGATACGCATTTCAGGGCTACCGTTTACTTCCATGAATGTTGCAAACCTTGCGTATTCCTCATTGTTCGCTGGCAGTTCCGGCGGCATTACATTATCAACCGCAAGAGGTTTATCCGCTTATGTGGCTGCAAACGCAACATATTTTGGGTTTAGATTAATCACGGAATCCTCCGGTACTCTAGGGTGGACAGCATTAACAAACTCACATATTGGGGGAAGCGGTGTTACATTGTCAGGGATGTTGACGTACAGGGCGGCTTAAGGAGGTTGTTAAGCTATGAATGAAAAAATTATCATTGACGCGCTTACAAATACAAGCGTTAGCATTAAACAACAAAAATATGTTGTAGATAACGGAATTGAGTATTACGTCGGCGAGCCACACAGGTGCGCATACATGAATTCGGAGCGTGGCCGAGCCGGAATCGCAGTAGCGCTCCCGGAACCATATCTTTCGGCCGTCATGACCGTATGGGGCGACACCCCCACAGTAGTAGAGGAGTGATAAATATGGCAATCGGATACGGAAGCAGGGGCGCAGACGTTAAGAAGCTCCAGCAACAACTTAATGCTTACGGCGCTGGGCTAAAGGTGGACGGTATTTGGGGGCCAAAAACACAGGCGGCGTACCAAAAATATGGTTCCAAGCTATCGTCCAGCAAAACCACCTCCACCGCAATTAAGAAGCCGACCACGGCCGGGTATCTTGCTAAAGCTGAGGCAAATAAACCTGTTTACACGCAGTCGAATGCACTCAAGATGGCCTCCCAGCAGCTTGCAGCCTATCAGAAAAATAAGCCCGGGGCATACCAGAGCCAGTACGGGGATCAGATCCAGGCGTTACTTGACCAGATCATGAACCGGAAAGACTTCTCCTATGATTTCTCGGCGGACCCGCTGTACCAGCAGTATAAGGACCAGTACACCAAGCAGGGGCAAATGGCCATGATGGACACAATGGGGCAGGCGGCAGCTTTGTCTGGCGGCTATGGTAATTCCTACGCGCAGACGGCTGGACAGCAAATGTATCAGCAGAACCTGCAAAACCTCAATGCCATCATTCCCGAGTTGCAACAGGCCGCTTATTCCAAATACGCGAACGAAGGAAACGAGATGCAGACCAATTTAAGCAACCTGCAGGGACTCGACGCTAGCGACTATCAGAAGTACCAAGGGGACGTGGCCGACTATTACAACCAGCTTCAATATCTTGCCGGTAGAGTCGATACCATGTCGGATCAGGAATATAACGATTTCCTCACGAAGCTGCAGGCGTGGCAGGCCGACCGCGATTATTGGTTTAACAAGCAGCAGACCGAGCAGGAGCAGAAGAATTGGCAGACGCAATGGGATTACCAGGTTGCGCAGAACGCCGCAAAGAACAGTGGCGGCGGGGGCAGCGGCAGTAGCAAAAGGTATAGCGGAAGCGGTGGAGGTAAAAAATCTACAAAAACCACAAAAAAGGCAAGCAGCATAGACGAGTTAGATAAGCAATACCAGGAAGAAATGAGAAAGAAGGTCCTAAAAACCTATACGACCCCGCCCGATATGTGGACATACAAACCATTCTAACCGTTCTGTAGGAGGATGTATGGATTACGCAACTTATAAGAAATACCGCCAAAGCGGTTACACAAAAGAGCAGATAGAGCAAATGGATAACGCTTCGTCTGCCAAGTCGAGTTCTGGCGGCGGTAGTGCGCCTTCCGTGAACATGGACTATGAGACGTATAAATCCATGCGACTGAAAGGGTATTCGAAAGATGATATAGTCAGCATCTCTTCGATCCGAGGCAGTTCAAAGATGAGCCTGGACGATGCCGCTTTCTATCATTGGGCTAATTCCATCTCTTCTTTTCAAAAACGAATAACATCCGATTATTCTGCCCGATCATCCCAAAAAGATAAATACCGTAATCCTGCCGACATTGATAAATATCGTGCGGACCTAGATGATCTTTTGAAAAAAGCGAAGATGTCCCGGGACTACTACACAAAGCACCAGGGCGAATATGACGCTGATACGGTACAGAAAATCCTTGATTCACTGGATGAAGGCCTTAAAAATATCAACGACACCAGAGCCAACCTCGACGCTGAGTATGACTACTGGAGCCAGTGGAAAGATGAGGCCGAATACAACGAATACCAGCGGCTTTCTAAGGTTGATTTGAAGGCGGCGAAGGCCGATCTTGACAATTATCGGTCGAAGGTAAACCCCGCTATAACGTCCACTAAAATGGCAAAGCAAAATTTGCCGTGGATGGTCAGTAAAGAGCAAAGCGAACGAGTTGATGAGCTCAAAAATACTTTGAATGCGAAAGAGGCCGATTATAAAACAGCCAAAAAGATACAGGACGCAATCCGGTATAATTCTGTTCTCACCGCACCGGATTTCAAGCAGTATGCCACCAAAGGTGCGGAGGTAGATAATAACAAGGTGACGAGGGACAAGGAGGACACTACAGCGCTTGGGATGGCGTTCCAGGCAGTTCTCCCTTTTAACGACCCCGACAATATATTCCCAGATACATTCCAGATGAACGATAACGAGAAGGGCATATACAATTATTTACTCGGGAAAGACCTTGAGAAGGGCACGAACGAGGCTGAGGACTATTTAAAATTCATCTCGGACACGCTTAAACAAAGGGAAGGCGGGGCGATAGCCGAAAGCATGAAGGGACAGTGGTATGCACCGTTATATTCTATACCTGCGGGACTCAATCGGTTCTCATCGGACGTCGGGCAACTTTTCAGCGAAGATGCGCTTCCGACATCGTCAACGCAATATGCTGACCAGTTTATTACCCAGGACCTCCCCGAAGGTAGTTTTGGGAGGATTACGCACGATGTACTCGGCGCGGTAAGCTATATGGCGCCTTCGGTTGCTGTGTCCACTTTGACGGGTGGGCTAGGTGCTCCGGAGACGGTTGCACAAGGTCTGGGTGCGTTTACAATGGGGCTGAGTACGAAGGGCGGCGCGTACAAGGATGCGCTTAACGCCGGATATACAAAAGAGCAGGCCGAAACGTATTCCCTCCTTGTTGGCGCGTCAGAAGGCGGCTTACAATACCTTCTCGGCGGTATCAGCAAGTTAGGCGGCAGGCTCTCCGGCAATCTGGTCAATAAAGTAGTAAAAAATATCGATAATTCTTTCTTGCGTATATCAACTGAGTTTGGGTTAAAAGGATTCAGTGAAGGCATGGAGGAATACCTGCAGGAAATTCTTGATCCGGTGTTCCGAAACATTACCCTCGGCGAGAACAACGAGTTCAATCCTTTCCCGTGGAACAATCCTGACGCCACGTATGCATTCCTGCTCGGTGCCGTTACCTCCGGTCTTATCGACGGACCTTCAACTATTGCCGGTAATATATCCTCGAAACAGGCCGGAAACGCGGTATTACAGGCAGAGAAATACGACGAGCTTGTATTAAACTCCCTTGCATTGAATCCGTCTTCAAAGGCGTATAAGCTGGCCTCCACAATGAAGGAAGGCAAAACGAACGCCAACGCCGTTAATGTCGGCGAACTGCTTATGCAATACAAGGCTGACGGCGGTGACGTGTCGTTTATGTATGTGCCGAGCGAGAATTTAGCTGAGGAGTATGAGACTGCGCAGGCGGATGATATGCTTGCGCGTGCGGCGCAGGAGGCTGCTGGCGTGCGGAGGGCGGACTCAGGCGCACAAACCCCCGTCACCATCCGCCAGGCTACGCCACAGGCCGTGCAGGGAGCGCGGGCGGGCGAATATACCACCCCTACCACAATTGCGCAGGAGGAGGCGGTTACAGCCGCCCAGATGGGCGCGCGCGAAGGACGGGTAGGTCTGCATACCGCAACATATAACAATAGCAACTCCCCACTCGAAGTGATGGGGATTTCTGCAGTGGAAAACGGCAAGGTTTATGTGGCAAAAACGGACGGGAATACTGCTGTGCTTGACGATATAACCTTTGATGATCCAAACACCGACCGGCTGTATGAATTGGCCGCCAAGTTTGATACGAACACGGCAAAGACGTTTGTTTCGTCCTATGACAATAGCATCCCGGTGGGCGAATACTATTCCGGATTTACGTCTATCTACGGCGCTGCGCGCAAGGGCATGAGCATCGAGAGTGCGGTCAATAACAGCCTATATGGTAAATCCCTGCCGCGGGTGGTTCGGCAGGCCGCATACTTTGCCGGGCAGAATGCCGGCGAATTGACGGACGTCCGCACCAAAGCTTCTGCTGTGCCGGCAGAGGTAAAGCCCCCTGCAGAAGAAGCCCAAAGCCCCGAGAAAAGACAGGGGGGTGTGGTACGAGCATACAAGGGCAAGACCACGAAGGAGCAGGAAGCGCAGATCGATGCGATTGACAAGGTGTTCAGCGCAATAGGCCGTAAGGTTGTGTTCGAGGATACGATCACGGAGGTTAAGGGCAGGCAGCTAAAAAGCGGCGTCAACGCGTACTTCGATCCGGATACAAACGAGTATCATATTGCTATCGACGGCATCGGGCAGGCGTATATGCACTTTGCCGTGCACGAATCCATCCATGACATTAAATCAAATAATGGGCTCGGGTACGAGAGGCTTGAGGAGATCGTATTTGATACATTGCGGGAAAAAGGCGAAGATATCGACGCCTTAATAGAAACGCAGCGTGAACTTTACCCCGACCAGGACGAGGCGTACTTGCGCGAGGAGGTCGTGGCCAACACTGTGCCCGTGATTCTGACGGACAAGCAGACCGGCAAGGAGTTTGCCCAACGGTTTGTCGGGGAGAGTGAGGACGTGCGTACCGTATTCCAAAAGATACTCGATGCCGTAAAGGCTTTCCTGCGAAAAACATACGACATCCTTAAGGAACAAAAGAGCTGGCGGCAGATGCAGAGCATTGAAGGTGATATTCAGGCGATTGACGCTATCCGAGAGGCTTATTTTGCTGCGTTGGAGGAGATAAGCGGCGCGGAAACGATTTCGGACAACCAGCCGAGATTTAGCATTAAGGAATTTAAGGATGGCACTAAATATGTTGAGGTTGATACGGATCAGGATATTTTCGATGGACTGTCTTTAACCGAAATGCAAAAATTGGCGCGTAAAATTATTAAAGAAAGGTTCAAGGGCCGCGTAATAGGCGACGAAAACCGCGCTTATGTTAATAGGCGAAGCGCCGACGAGTTTTCGTTTCCAGTTAAATACATCAAGGATGAAACCATAAAAGAAGCTAAAATGCGCTCATCTACAGAACTGGAAAACTTGCTGAACGCGAGCACATTTATCGTGCACGAAGAAGATGATGGTAGGCATCCAGAAGTTACAGGGGGTTGGGATAAATACAAAACTGTTTTTAAGGTTGGCAAAGAATATTTTCAAGGTCAGATTTCCGTTCAAATTACCAATAGGGGAAGAATATTCTACGATGTCACCAAAATTAAAAATATTACTGACGTCACCAGCGGTCAACCTGTGATTAACACAAACGCCGCATCCGTCAGTAATATTTCTGACAAGAAAGTACCACAAAAAGATACTCCTGTCAAGGATAGTATACGCGAGACAGGGGAAAATGATACGAAGTTTTCTTTAAAGGACCCGGCAGAGAAGCTGTTATACGAAGATTCGGACGTACGCTTTTCAATTCGTGATGACGATCCGCCAAAGAAAACCATCGTTGCCTATAAGGCAATGCGGGTAAAAAAGAGCCAGCCAGGAAAACTGTTCCCGTTATTCGTAAACGCAAACGAGGAAACGCCGGCTGGGGTGTGGCTTAATGCAGATATAGGCGACAACACCAAAACAAAGCTCGGCAAGCTGGCGCTACGCCCCGGGTGGCACCTTGGCGATCTTCCTCGGGCTGCGCATATCGGAAAGAAGGATGCAAGCGGAAAAATCGTTGCCCAGCATCCAGACGTGGTGTGGTGTGAGGTTGAAGCAGCCGCCGATATTGATTATCAGGAAGAGGCAAACAGGAACGGCATCAACAAAAATGGCGTGCTCGTAAAGAACAGGGCAGACATAAAAGACCGTGTGCCCGCGGACGGGTATTATAGATTTAAGACAAATCCGGCCATGGAAGGCGAGTGGATTATAACTGGCGCAATGAAGATCAACCGTATCCTTTCCGATGTGGAGGTCGATCAAATTCAGCGCGATCATGGGCTTGAGCCTATGCCGAGAGATGGTGGGCCTATTGATTTATCTAAATATGGCATAAGGCTTTCGTTAAAGGACGTTGAAGATAAGGCGAAGGAAATATTCAGCACGACCGCAAATTGGAAAGAGGCGGGCTACATCACAACGGACGGGTCGGTGCTCGATTTCTCCGGTAAGCGTGATGGTGCTCGTGGCGGAGACCGCACACAAGACCATCGCGAGATTTCAAGAGCGTTTGACAAAGGTATTGACGGCACTGATGCGCTTGTTGAATTTATGGCCAAGGGCAACATCCGCTTGGAACCGGAAAGCCCAAGGATAGATATTGCCGTAAAGCCAAATGCCGCACAGCGTCCCGTGTTACGCAGATATATAGACCGATTCAGCGGAGATGTCATGATAGACTTTTCGAATTTAAATGGCAATCTTGATGGTTCTGTCCAATATCCACGCGGTACGAGTTCTACCGTTGTACTTGCTGGTATAGACAGATATTTCGACACCGGAGAGATACCTAAGATATCCGACGCGCAACGTTTCCGTTTCTCCCTCAAAGATACTTCCGACGTCGACGTGCGGCGACTCGAACAGGAAAACGCGCGCCTTACTGAGGCACTTGAGCTCGCCAAGGCACAGTTCAAGCTGACCGAGGGGCACCACGTAAGCTACAAGGCCCTCAATATGCTTGCGGGTAAAATCCTAAAAGAATACAACAGCACATACGATGCGGATACGCTGACCGAGAACCTGCGCACCATGTTTGATTACCTCGCGAATGCTGAACAGCCTGTATGGGAAGACGTCTCCCAGTTGGGCGTCGGCATGGCAAGGGCAATCCTTGAGAAGTCCAGCGAGATAGACAGTGAGGCTTACGAATATTATGCCGAGGCACGCAAGTACCTGCGTGAAACGCGCATCCGCCTGACGGATAACCAGCGCAGCGAAGTTACGTCCGCGTTCGACAGCTACCGCAATTACAGGAATAGCTTATTTGGCAACGTGAACCTCGCCAACGACGGCGTATACCTCGATGTGGCATGGCAGGAACTGTCCGATATGTACCCCGAGCTGTTCGACCCGGATACCGTAGAAGGCGATATGCCAATGGTGCTTTTAGACGCTGTGGAGGCGACAAGGCAGCAGTATAGGAACCCGTTCGGGTATAACATGGACGAGGCGGCGTATGATCTGTTCCTACGGATATACGATGCGTATTTTGATATTCCCGAGGTTCGGACATTTGCCGACAAGAAGGCTGCAGAGCTTGCCCGCGTCAAGGCGCAGTTCCGTAGTAAAATCACAGAAGTGCGCAAGGCGAGTAAGGAGCGGTATGACGCCCGGCTCAAAGCGCTCCGTGCTGAAAACGTGGCCAAACGGCAGGAGCTTTCCCGCCGGTACAATGAGTCGAAGGTGAAAAAGGATACCGAAACCACCGAAAGGCTCAGAGAGCAGTATAAACGGCTGACAGATAAGAAAAACGAGGCGTTGATGAGACAAAAAGCAGCGTTTAGAGATTGGAAGGCAACTGACCGGGCAAAGCGTGCGGTGCGGGATGCTAAAGCGAAGTACAGAGCGCGCATTGAGAAGAACGTAAAAGACCTCTATGCGTGGATGACGCGGCCTACGGATACTAAGCACGTGCCGGAAATCATGCGCAAGATGGTTGCGGATTTTCTTGAAACCGTGGACATGGCTGGGAGTAAGAACACTCAGAAGGCTCAGATGTGGCGGGATAAACTACGCGATCTGAAGGACGCGATGGCGCGCATGGAGCGGGGGCAGGCCGATGCTGATTACAGTGGCTTCTATGCTGAACTCGATCCCGACTTTATCCCACGGCTTGAGACTTTCATTGATGTGAACCGTGAAGTATCCACGGTCGCGGACATGGACGCCGATCAGCTGCGTGAGCTGGATTTCCTTGTCAGCATATTGAGACGGTCGGTCGTAGAGGCGAACAAGCTTCATTCCAATGCACGGTTTGAGGACGTGGCAAAGCTGGGCACTACTACAATTGAAGACCTTGGCAAACGCAAGGCAGCGAACCGGAACCCATTTGTCAAGACCGCCAAAAAGGCGCTGGTGTTTGCCCAAATGGATTCGTTCTCCTTCTTCGATGAGCTGGGCGACGCGGCAAAGTCTGTTCTGGCCGCATTGAGGAAAGGCTTTGACAAGAAGATTGTCCATATCGGCGAGGCGATGGAGTACATGAAGAAGGTACTCAAGGGCGCAGATACGCGAAAATGGTCGGGCAAAGGTGCGCAGGCCAGGACGTTCAAGGTTCAGGGCGGCGAACTTAGGCTGACCGTTGCACAAATCATGGAGTTGTACCTGCTTAACCAGCGCGAACAGGCGCGCGGGCATATCTACGGGGGCGGCATTAAAGTTCCGGATATTCGGGCGAAGTCCGGGAAGCGTGGCGTATCGCTGATTACGCATGCGCCTGTCAGAGTGACGAGTCAGGACGTCCAGAACATCATCGACACACTAACCGATGAGCAGAAGGCCATAGCCGACTCGATGCAGCAGTTTATCAGCGAACATGCATCCGAATGGGGCAACGAAGCAGCGATGACGCTGTACGGGTACAGAAAGTTCACGGAAGAACATTATTGGCCGATCAAGACGGATGAAGATTTTGTCAACACGCAGGACCCGAATATGGTTAACCTGCTCTATGCGCTGCGCAACCTCGGCATGACGAAATCCACGGTCAAGGGCGCGAGCAATCCGCTTGTGCTGGACGACGTATTTGACACGTTTACGCGGCATGTTGATGAGATGGCCACATACAACGGCTTAGTTGTACCGCTCTCGGACGCGATGAAGTGGTTCAATTACCGGGAGGCGGACGTTGGTTCGATTAAGCAGAGCATCGGCCGGACGCTGGGCGACGATGGCAAACGGTACTTTATCAACCTCATTAAGGACATCAACGGCGTGACGAACACGGATTTCACGACCGGTCTGCAGGAAAGGGCGGTGCGCAATGCCAAAATTGCAGCGGTGGCCGCGAACCTACGCGTGGTGATCCAGCAGCCCACGTCATACCTCCGGGCGGCGAATGTTGTTAAAGCGTGGCATCTGCTGGGCGCTGTGTTCCATAAATCGAATATTGCCAAGGCGCGTAAGTATGCGCCGATTGCACAATGGAAGTCGTGGGGTTTCTATGACCTGAACATCAGCCGCTCAATGCGTGAGATCATCGTAGGCGACAGTACCGTGATACAGAAAGGAAGGCAAGGGAGCCTTTGGCTCGCGCAGCAGGCAGACAACCTTACATGGGGCTATCTGTGGAACGCGGCCGAGGCGGACATAAAGGCAACGCGCCAAGACCTTACGCCCGGCAGCGAGGAATTTAATCAGGCGGTCGGCGAAAGGCTGTCCGAGATCGTTGACAGGACGCAGGTAGTTGACAGCGTATTTCATCGCAGCCAGATCATGCGTTCACGGAACCTGCTCTCGCAGATGACGTCCGCATTCATGGCAGAACCGATTAAAACCTATAACATGCTTCGAAATGCGTTCAACGAGCAGGGCACGAATTTGGACAAGGCGAAGGCGATCACACGGGCAGCGCTGACGTTCGCGGCCACGGCTGTATTCAACGCAGCGGCCGCGGCTGTGATTGACGCGTTCCGCAGGGCAGGGGATGACGAAGACAAAGACGACAAAGAGGATGCCTGGGAAGAGCGTTGGGCGAGAGCCTTTGGACAGAACATTGGCGATAACGTCAACCCACTTAACATGATACCCTTTGTAAAAGACATATGGTCGCTCGCGGAAGGGTTTAACCCGTCGCGGCTGGATCTCAAGGGCGCTGAAATGTTCCTGAACGTGGCGAAAGAATGGCTCCGGTATTTCACGGGAGACAGCAAGTGGAGCGAGTACAGGCTGATGTACCAGACGGCTTCCGCGCTCTCTACGATAACCGGCGTTCCGGCCGGAAACCTCATGCGGACGTTCCAGGGGATGTACAATGCCATTTCCGAAGAGAATATCGACATGGAGAGCGAGACAGCGACAGCAACGAAGTCCTATCAGACGATCTACAAGGCCATCCTGTCCAGTGATAAGGCAAAGGTGGCAGATATACGCAAGCTGCTTGCGAACGATAAGGACAGCCCGAAAAACCCGCAAGACATAGATACCGGCATTGCGAATGTGCTTATGAAGAAAGACCCGCGTATCGCTGAGGCGTATGAAGCGCGCGCGGACGTCAATACCACCATGCTGCGCAGCTTACGGAATCAGATCATCGCGGATGGGTTCTCCGAGGAAGTTGTGGACAAGGCAATCAACCTCTATGAGAATTCGCTAAACGAGAAAGAAGAAAAGGACATGACGAAAGAACTGAACGCACCATTGTACGACTATGATGACCTTTTCACGGCTGTCCGTGAGGGTAGCATGACGGCAATTCAGGACATTTACGATGAATTACTTGCGGACAGCAAAGCCGAAAACCCGGCTGACGCTATAAAACGCGAGGTATCCGGGGAGTTTAAGGAGGAATATATCGGATATGTCGATTCGGGCGATACATACAGCGCTGACACTCTTGCCAAAACACTCAAGTTCTTTGGATACAGCGATGACGACCTGCACGGCTGGGTGATGGATGACAAAGCAGAGAAAATGCGGGAGGCCATAACCTCTGGCGACATCGATACGGCCAAGGAATATATCTTGAAGCAACAGGAGCTTGGCAGGAAAGACGATGACATAAAGGGTTCCATCACTCATACGGTCAAGCCATTGGTGATAGAGGCATACGAACAGAGAGGATGGGATGGCGTATATGAGTATGCAGAATGGCTGCAGCAGCTTGAACTCTACTACACCAATAGGAGATACAAATATTATGGCTGGAACTATTACTATCAGGGCAAGATTGAGGGCTGGATCGAAGATTACCTTGAGAAACAGGCGGATGAGGAATGAAAAGAGGGCTGAACACCCTCTTTTTTATCCTATTGGGGTTGGGTTGTCGTTAGATGTATATGTATATCCGAGGTTTTCGAAGTATTCTACGGGGTATTTGTCAGTCTTTTTGTTAGCGTGTAAAGTTAAGTACTTTGAAATTTCTCCGCTCGGAATATCCGGGAACATGTGGACTATAGTTCTCCCCACTTTTTCTCGTAGGGGATTGTATTCAGATTGTGAAGATACCTTTTTCAAATAATCAATACATGCGTTTAATTCGGAAACGCTTAGGATACCTGTGTTTTGAACAGACAATTTCCCCGCATTATATCCGGCTTCATATCCATCACTAAACGCGGTGGTTGCGGTCGAATTAGCTAAAACGATCCCGCCCGCTATGAGGATTACGATCACTGCTGCACCGATCAGCCAATACAGCCCCTTCTTTTTCCCCTTCTCCATACCAAAAACCCTCTTCCCCTTTTTCCCGAAGAATAGCATAATTTTCCTTTTTCTGCAAATCAATGGGGAGAAAAAACTTTACAGCTTTGATACCGTGAACTCAGTAAAACCGAAAGGAGGCACCTCAACATGTCTCTTACGAACGCGCAGATCAAAAGCGATCTTGAAAACCACGTTAACTATGTCCTCGCGTCCAAAGGCGAGCCCTTCATTCTATGCGAGGATGGAACAGTTCTAAACAAGCAGGGTCAGCGGGTGCTACCGAACGATGACGCGGGCGCTTCATACAGGGCGTACCTGTATAAGCAGTTTGCGGCGCGGGGCGCTGCAAGACCGGCGCTGATGTACAGTCTCGGCAAACCTGCCGTCTCCGACGACGACAAGATTGTGGCCAGCACCAATATGAAGGTAGGCGACTATACGCTGACAGGAACGCCGAATCCCGACGTACCACGGAACGTGATTGTCACCGCTACAGCCGTCGGCGCTGCGGATACTGCTGGAACAATAACAATCGAGGGCACGGACGCACAAGGAAATGTCATTACAGAAGTCATTACTCCCGTGGCCGGTTCCGCTGTGACTGGAACAAAGGCGTTTAAGACCGTTACCAAGGTAACAGGCGCAGGGTGGGTTATTTCAGAGGGCAACGACACGATCAAGGTAGGGTACGAGAACGAGCTGGGCCTTCCGTTCGCGGTCGAAACGGCAGAAGATATTCAGCTCGGCATACTCGGGACAACCATCACGGCACACAACCCTACCGTGACCACGCCGGCCAGCGTTTCCGGCACTACCATCGACATGAGCGCAGGCACGTACAACGGCACGAAGGAAGCATTCGTGTTTGTGTCATAATAGCGCGGAAAGGAGAAGTTATGAACCTCCATAAACAACTCGCAATAAACAACGCATGCTACAAGGCCGGGCGCATTATCAAGCCGCAGGGGCTGATGATTCATTCTACGGGCGCGAATAACCCGAATCTTCGGCGTTACGTTCAGCCGGATGATGGACTGCTCGGCAAGAACCTGTTCGGGAACCACTTCAACGTAGATAGCCCAGGGGGCATGCATAAGTGTCCCCACGCCTTCATAGGGAAGTTGCACGACGGGAGCATTGCCACGTATCAGATCCTCCCGTGGAATTATGAGGGCTGGCATTGCGGGGCAGGACCGAAAGGCTCGGGCAACAAGACGTATATCAGCGTGGAGATATGCGAAGATAATCTTAAGGACCCGGTATATTTCAATAAGGTTTACCAAGAGGCCGTTGAGTTTAGCGCGTATATCTGCAAGGAGTTCGGCTTCACTGAACGGGAAATCATTTGCCACAGTGAAGGATACGCCCTGGGGATTGCCAGCAACCACGCCGACGTGATGCATTGGTTCCCTAAGCATGGTGAGAGCATGGATACCTTCCGCGCGGCCGTTAAAGAGGCGTTGGCCGTTCCCGCGCCTGCCAGCAAGCCGCCTGTAGCAAGCAAACCACCTGCCGCCGCGTATACGCTTAAACGGCTGCTCAAATACGATCCCAACCTGCTCATGCGCGGAGATGATGCGGAAGAACTGCAGCGTGCCCTGAAAGCAGATGGATTCAACCCCGGCATAATCGACGGCATCTTTGGTAAACGCACGTGGCGCGCGGTCATTGAGTTTCAACGCAAGCATAAGCTCGTGCCTGACGGCATGGTGGGCGCGAAGACTGCAAAAGCACTCGGTTGGAAGTGGACAGGCGAAAAATGACGACGGGGAGGGTGGGAGATGGTGGATGCAAAGCTGTGTGACGAGAGGCATGAAAACATTGCAAAGGAACTTGATCGCGGCGAAAGGCGCATGGAGCAGCAGGATGAGCGTATACGCAAAATAGAGGATTTAACAATCGAAATGTCGACGCTCACTAAGCAAATGTTTGGACAGGTTAAAGAGCAGACCAGCAAACCTGGGAAAAGGTGGGAAACCATCATAACGGTTGCAATTTCAGGGGTTGTTATGGCTCTCATGGCGGCAGCTATGAGGCTAATAATCAAATAAAAAACGGAGGTATAATCATGGATGCACTTATGACTATTGTTTTTGGAGCAATTTTGGTTGAGGCAATCGTGACTGCGCTCAAACCGATCTGGGACGAGAACAAGCGACAGGTATCGATCGGAGCCGTGATGTCGCTGATTGTCGGTCTGGCAATCGCGTTTGCGGCTAACATGGACCTGCTGGCTACAGCCGGTGTTGACGTGAACATCCCGGCTGTTCCGCAGCTGATCACCGGCATACTGATCAGCCGTGGCGCGAATTATGTGTACGACATTCTCGCGCAGATCAGCTCCGGCGTGAAAAAGTCAGCGCCTTAACACAGTACAAATTTGCCCTTGGCAGTAAGCCCCGCACAATCAGCGGAGTGCCGAGCCCAAGGGCCTTTTGGGGAGGGGCCTTCGGGCTCCTTCTTTTTTTGTAAGGCCGAAGCCGAAGCAATGGGATACGTGCCGTGTAAGGTTTGTGACCCATAACTGCCAGCCCGGCATTCGCAACCCAGTACACACTAAAGTACACACTTTATTTATTTTTGGCGTGATGCAAAATAGCACGCCAAAAGGATAAATGCCCTAAAATAGCACGCTCGTAGTGCAGTATATTTTCCCCAAAAGATACTATCAGGGGTTCGAATCCCCTTATCTCCACCACAACAATCAAATCCGAACCCTATCCTTATCGGAGAGGCGTTCGGATTTGTTGTATATTTTTAGACCTATTTTGTTATAGTATGCCTATATATTCATGAAATAAGATGGTCAATAGAGGATGATATTTTGGATATAGTGGATAACGTCGAATTCAAACCCTCAAAAAAAGCCCCAAATTTGGGGAAGACACATAGAATGATGCCTCAGACTGCACTGAACCGTATCGGGTAGGAGTAAAATGGCATTATAGCAACTAGGGTAGGGGATTTTGCACAGGTTTGGGAGAGCCAGCTAAAGGTTGGGCAGACTACTCGTGTCAGCGGATCTATAGGCCATTTAAGGTTCACCCCACGTGTATGGGCAGCTATGGTATAAACCCTTACAGAGAATGCAAAAGGAGTCCTCTAGCACTATAATTGCGGGACTCCTTTTGAAGTGGTGTTGGATGGTTATTGTTACAGATAATTCTGGAGGTTTTCCTTGCCCTGCCCATTAAATACGGATTAGGACGTAACAGAAAGCTACCTGACTAGACAGGCTTTAGAGCGTACCTTGCAGTATCCAAATAGCCAAGCGCCACACACCGCGAGCTTTGTTCTTTCTTTAGTCATAATACCCACGCAACGGCTTCTGGCTACCGGGCACGGGCGTGCGATTAATAAATAACGGCACCTCCGTCGATGTTGAACGTTTGACCCGTAATGTTTTTGCCTAAATCCGAACTCAGATAAAGCACCATGTTCGCAATATCGTCCGGTTCCTGCGGCCGTTTGAGAGGGATCATGCCGCTTATCCAACCGTTGAATATCTCGTCCTTGGTGTCCTGCGGGCCGTTTCCCGTCATGAAATTGAGCTGGTTTTCCCACATCGGCGTCCGTATCATGCCCGGGCTTACCGCGTTAACGTTTATATTATGCTCAGCAACTTCCCGTGCTAGCGTATGAGTAATGGCGATGACGCCGGCTTTGGTCGCCGCATATACCACGCATCCGGGAAGACCCATTTTAGCACCACATGAGGAAAAATTTACGATTTTTCCTTCTTTTCGAGGTATCATATGCTTGATGGCAGCTTTACAACAAAAAAGCACACCTTTGAGGTTTATGTCGATCATCTTGCAGATTTCCTCGTTTGAAAAATCGGGCAACGGCTTGATAAGCCCGATACCTGCGCAATTGACCATGATGTCCAGGTTTCCGAATTCTTCAACGGTTGAATTTACAAGGCTAAACGCCTCATCCTCCAAGGTGGCATCGAATTTTAATGCCTTTCCTAAAACACCCAATCCCTGGACCTGTTCAGCGATTCTCTTAGCGGCTTCATAGTTAATATCTGCGACAACCACATTAGCTCCCGCCTCCGCGAGCTTAAGCGCGCATGCGGTTCCCAATCCTCCGCCGGCTCCGGTTACAACGGCTACCTTCCCTTTAACACCCATTGAGTTCATCGTCTCACTCCTTTAATAAAACTGGGAAAACGAAAATGCCGTATTCCAATAATGCGTGAAAAATGGGGAGTATCATTAGCCAAGGACAGTGAACACGGCAAAGTTTGTCTCCCGTACGACAATTATCGCTTGCCTAAAGGAGATTGTATATCATGCAAGATGACGATTAATACTGGAAAAGCATCCTGCATTTTACGTATTTAGTTGGATTATACGGGATGATGTATCATGCAAAACGATTGATCGTTGACGATTTCGAGTTTGTTCAGTATTGCGGTCCTGTTTCCGACGTTCATTTTCGTCATGATGTTTCCGACATGTGTGCGGACGGTGTTGTAGCTGATATAAAGCCGTGCGGAAATTTCCTTATTGTTCAGTCCCTGTGCTATCAGTCCGATGATCTCTATTTCCCGCTCGGTCAGGTTGTATGTCGCGGCTTTTTCACCCAAATCACAGATGCCGGATGGAACGTACGTATGGATGTATATGGCGTAATATGTTTCTATTCCCTTTTGGACGTCAGGCGTCATGATGGAGTCGATGCTCGCTACATAGCATTGATGTGCGGAACTGATCGAGACGGAGGATATCTCCCGCCGGGCAACGAGGTTCGCTAATATGAAACGGATGAAATGATTTATTGCATCTATTGCATGACTGCTTCCGCCCTGGATATCTTTACAGTATTCGAGCGCGAGTTTGTTATACATCAGGACCGAATAGTTACTGTCCAGTAACACGATGCCTGCGGGTGCCTGCATGAGGCAATTTTTATACAACTGCTGTTCGCGCTGTAACCGCGTAATCTCCAGATAATCGTATAAAAAGTTGGAGATAAAGGGCGTGACGGCATGGATAATACCAAGCTCTCTATCCGAAAACATGCCTTCATCCTTGCTTTTCTGTATTCCGATGGCTCCAATGAGGCGATTATTCTTCCTAAGATACAGGACCGTTTGGGAATAGAGGTTTTCAAGCTTTAAAAAGTCCCTGTAGAATTCCGTATTTTCGTAGTTGTTCTGCGGCATTAGATCTGCATTGGTCACGATTGGTTTGTTCGAATCAAGTTTGAACCCGCAGGGAAAGTTGCGCGGATGAAACAGGTCGGTTTTATAATAGTATTCCTTATACAGCTTGAGAAGCCGATCACTGATGTTTATAGCGATCAGATCGGTCATTTTTTCGCTTTCATCGAACAATATAAATGTGACATGCCTGAAGGAGAAGATGGATGTAAGATACTGTAAAACCCCTGATCTGAAATCGACCGAGTAATCCTGGATGTCTGAAATAAACCGCAGGATGTTCTCATGGTCCTTTTTATCCAGCATCTGAGTCATTCTGATCACCCACATAAAAATAAAAGACCGTATTTGTATACACATCAGCACTGGTGTAGTTTCAAGTTGCGCTTTAGATTTATGCTTGGTACGAATGAGTGCACTTATTATACCATAACCAACGGAAAAAGGTATCTATATATTTACAGCAAATTGAAAATACGCATTTTGCATGAGTACATTGGTATTTTATACGCATTATGTGGAATGGACAACTTGGGCAGTGTTTGTAATCATTTGAATATGCCCGCTAGCTTAACGCAAAAGGGATGAGATAAAACTCATGCAGGGAGGAATAGTGCATGTCTGTGGAAGTATGCATGCCCAAATTCGGTATGACGATGCAGGAAGGAACGATCGTAACCTGGCTGAAGGCTAAAGGCGAAGCCGTTCATAAGGGCGAGCCGGTCGCGGAGGTTGAATCCGAAAAAATCACGAATACTGTCGATGCTCCGGAAAGCGGAGTGATCAGGGAGTTACTGTTCAGCGAAGGGGATACCGTTTCCATAAGCGAGGTGATCGCCTATATCGATGAAGATGCCGCCGTCAATGGCAGCGTCAGGATAGAAAAGCCGTGTGAAACGGCGGTACCAGTCCGCAGAGAGGACGGTAAGGAGGTCCTGGACTCTATCCCGTACAGTGGGCTGAGAAAGACCATCGGTGACCGCATGGCCGCAAGCCTTCTCAAATCGCCGCAGGGAACTATGACGGTCAAGGCCGATATGACCGGTGTCATTTCGCTGAAAAACCGTTTCCTAAATGAAGGATACAAGGTGAGCTTCACGGATATCCTCGTAAAGATAATCGGCTTGGCGCTGACCAGCAATCAGATGCTCAATGCGTCCATAGAGGATGGCAGGATAGTGATGTATAAATCCGTCAACATCGGTGTGGCTGTCGGCCTGGATAACGGCCTGTTCGTACCCGTGATCAGGGATGCAGATAAAAAAACCATACTGGAAATTTCGACAGAGCTCAAAGAGATGGTCCAAAAAATCAAAGATAACACTGTATCGCCCGCCGACATATCCGGAGGAACGTTTACGGTGAGCAACATGGGGATGTTCGATGTGGATATCATCACGCCCATCATCAATCCGCCGGAGTCGGCCATCC